>NZ_JAAGPF010000192.1 GCF_017104645.1 Burkholderia sp. Ac-20379 | reverse complement strand
GTGGCGCACGCCGAGCACGCGCGAGACGGCCGCCTCGATCTGCGCGGCAGCGAGGCCTGCGCCGCGCGAGCCGTCCGTGCCGGGTTCGCCCGCGCCTTGCCCCGCCACCACGCGGCGCAGCGCGATGTCGCCGGTCGCGGGGTTCACGTCGATGTCGACGACCCAGGCCGTCCAGTCGGGGCGCGTATCGACCGGGCGCGTCGCGCCCGAAGCTTCGTTGTCTGAAATATCGGCGACGGCCAGGCTGTCGCCCGACGTCGCCCGCCGCTGCCCGTCGAACGCGAACCCGCGCCCGCTCAGCCAGGGCGAGGCCGGCAACGCCGCGGCCGCCGCCGGCGCATGCCATTGCGCGCGCTCGGTCACCATGCGGATCACCGCGTGCGCGCCGGCATCGCCGACCGGATCGAGATGACGCAGGCGCAACTCGACCGGATCGACCTGCAACTCGGTCGCGCATTCGTCCACGCCCGATTCGCGCGCGAACGCATGCGCATGGGCCGGAATCCGCCGCGCGGGATCTTCGACCTCGACGCGCGCCTCGGCATGACGATAAACGAACGGCAGCGCCTCACCCGGCGCCGATGCGCCCGCCGCCACCGGGCGCGAACGCCCCTCGCCCTCGGCCGATGCGAGCCGCGCGCGGTATTGCCAGGTGGCGAGCGTGCCGTGCGCCGACAGGCCCGCCTCGACCGACAGCGTCGCGCTCAGCCCGTCGCCGGCCGGCCAGCCGTATTCGGCGCGCCGGTGCGAAGCCAGCGGCAGCGCCCCGCCTTCGTGCGTGCGAGGCGGACGCGGCTCGGCAAGGCTCGCCACGTCGTGCCCGCCCTCGCCTTCGTGTTGCACTGCCGGATCACCGTTCATGGTCGTGTTGCAGATAGCGCGCCGCGCGTTGCACGGCCCGCACGATCTCGAGATGGGTGCCGCAGCGGCACAGATTGAAACGCAGCGCGTCGCGGATCGCTTCGTCGTCGGGGGCGGGATTGCGGTCGAGCAGCGCCTTGGCGCTCATGATCATGCCGTTCAGGCAGTAGCCGCACTGCGCCGCCTGCTCATCGATGAACGCGCGCTGGATCGGATGCAGCGCCTCGGGCGTGCCGAGCCCTTCGAGCGTGACGACCGCGTGGCCGCGGGCCGCGCCGGCCGGCACCACGCACGAGCGCGTGGCCTGGCCGTCCACCAGCACCGTGCAGGCGCCGCATTGGCCGAGGCCGCAACCGTATTTCGGGCCGTTCAGCGCGAAATCGTTGCGCAGCACCAGCAGGAGGGGCGTATCGGGGGCGGCGCCGGGCGCGCTGCGCTCGACGCCGTTGACGCGGAGCGCGAGCGGCCCCGCCGATTGGCCGGAATGCGACATGACTGACCCGATTCAAGACGCCGACGCGCGCGACGGGCGCGAACCGGCAGGCAACTCCGCGCGGCCGGGCCGCGCGATTCCGTTATACCTCGCCGAAATTCCGGCCGGGGCGATGTCGTGGGCCGCCGCCCGCGAGGCGGCAGCCGCGGCGCTCAGCTTGCCACGGTTTCCTTGACGGGCGCCTCGAGCGGCACGTTGAACACGTCGTAGCCGAACACCCAGGCCGGATCCTCGTTGGTGCGCAGCCAGGTGTTGTTGTGCGACACCAGTTGCACCTTCGAGGCGCGCGCGGCGCGGTTCGCCTCGTAGAGCGCGAACGCGTTCGTGTAATCGGACACGCCCACTTCGTCGAGGCAGCGCGCCAGCATCGCCGCATCCTCGATCGCCATCGCCGCGCCCTGCGCCATGTGCGGCTTCATCGGATGGCACGCGTCGCCGAGCAGCACCAGGCGGCCGCGGCTCCAGAGCGGCAGCGGATCGCGTTCGAGCAGCGGCCACTTCGTGATGGACGGCGACACGTCGATCAGATGCTGGATGTCGGGGTGGAAGCCGGCGAACGCCTCGCGCATCTCGTCGCGGCTGCTGTCGACCATCGACACGCCGGCCGGCCACTCGGCTTGCGGCACGCCGGTCACGTAGTAGTACTCGTCGCGCGCTTCCGTCACGTAATACACCATCATGTGGCGGTCGCCCGACCACCACTTCACGCACATGTCGTACGGCTTGTTGTTCAGCAGCGAGGCCGGAAACACGGCGCGATGCGCCACGTAGCCCGTGTAGCGCGGCGGCTCGGCGCCGAGCAGGTGCTCGCGCAGGCGCGAGTTGACGCCGTCCGCGCCGATCGCGATGTCGGCCGTCTCGACCGTGCCGTCGTCGAACGTCAGGCGCACGTCGCTGCCGGTGTCCTCGATCGTCGTCAGCTTCTTGCCGAACACGATCGTGCCCGGCGTGACGGCCTGCGTCATCAGCGCGTGGAAATCGCCGCGATGCACCGTCAGGTAGCTCGCGCCATAGGTTTTCAGCGCGAATTCGCCGAGCGGAATCTGCGACATCACGTCGGCCGTGACGCCGTCGCGGCTGTACCAGAAATCGGGATGCGAACCCATCGCGTTGAGCGCGTCCTCGCAGCCGATCTTGCGCATGATCTTCATGACGTTCGGCCCGAGGTGGATGCCCGCGCCGAGGCGCGAGAACGACGGCGCCTGCTCGTAGAGCTTCACGTCATAGCCGCTGCGTTGCAGCAGCGCGGCGGCGGCGGTGCCGCCGAGGCCGGCGCCCACGATCGCGATACGGGGTTGCTTCATCGGAATCTCCTGTTCTGAGTGGCCGGCGGCAGAACCGCCCCGGCAGCGGATGGGTTAGCGTTAAATCAAGCGTACACACTGCAAAATATTCGCACAAGCGAAAATTTTCAGGCACTGCCATGCAGCATATCCCGCACCAATAATGCACATCAATGCTGCATACAAGGGATTTCCCGGGGGGTACGGGGCTTTTTTGAGACGTTGTTAAATTCGAATGTACACGCTAGACTTTGCTGCACATTCGGCGGCCGCCCCCGCGGCGGCGCCGCTCATTGCCAAGGAGCCAAGATGACCCGAACCTTCCGCATCGGCCAGATCGTGCCGAGCTCGAACACCACGATGGAAACCGAAATCCCCGCGATGCTGCGGCTGCGCGAATCGATCCGCCCCGAGCGCTTCACGTTCCATTCGAGCCGGATGCGCATGAAGAAGGTGGTCAAGGAAGAACTGGCCGCGATGGATGCCGAATCGGATCGCTGCGCCGTCGAACTGAGCGACGCGCGCGTGGACGTGCTCGGCTACGCCTGCCTGGTCGCGATCATGGCCATGGGGCACGGCTATCACCGCGTCTCGCAGGAACGCCTGACGCGCCACACCGCCGAGAACGGCGCGCAGGCGCCGGTGCTGACCAGCGCGGGCGCGCTGGTCGACGCGCTGAAGGTGATCGGCGCGAAGAAGATCGTGGTGGTGGCGCCGTACATGAAGCCGCTGACCGAACTGGTGGTGGACTACATCCGCAACGAAGGCTACGAGGTGATCGCGTACCGCGCGCTCGAAATCCCCGACAACCTCGACGTGGGCCGCCACGATCCGTCGCGCCTGCCCGAGATCGTCCAGTCGCTGCCCTATCAGGACGCCGATGCGATCGTGCTGTCGGCCTGCGTGCAGATGCCGTCGCTGCCGGCCGTGGCCAAGGTCGAGGCGATGACCGGCAAGCCGGTGATCACGGCCGCGATCGCCACCACCTACTCGATCCTGCGCGAACTCGATCTCGAACCGATCGTGCCGGGCGCCGGCGCGCTGCTGTCGGGCGCCTACTGAACGGAGCCGCGATGACCTCGACCTTCCTGTACGGCGCGAACGCGGATGCCAACGGCATCCGCCAGCACTACCTGCGCTACGGCGGCGCCACCGGCGAGCGCGCCGCGCGAGCGGCCGTGATCCTGATTCCCGGCATCACCAGCCCCGCGATCACCTGGGGCTTCGTCGGCGAGGTGCTCGGCGCGCAATTCGACACCTACGTGCTCGACGTGCGCGGCCGCGGCCTGTCGTCGGCCTCCGACACGCTCGACTACAGCCTCGACGCGCAGGCGCGCGACGTGGCCGCGCTGGCCGCCGCGCTGAAGCTCGAACGCTTCGCGCTGGTCGGCCACTCGATGGGCGCGCGCATCGCCGCGCGCGCCGCGCTGCACATCGAGCGCGGCCTCGACTCGGTGGTGCTGATCGATCCGCCCGTCTCCGGCCCCGGCCGCCGCGCGTATCCGGGCAAGCTGCCGTGGTACGTCGATTCGATGGCGCTGGCGCGCGCCGGCACCGACGCCGAAGGCATGCGCGCGTTCTGCCCCACCTGGACGGAAGACGAACGCCGCCTGCGCGCCGAATGGCTGCACACCTGCGACGAGCGCGCGATCCTGGCCTCCTACGAAGGCTTCCATACCGACGATTTCCATTCGGACGCCGCGCAACTGCGCGTGCCGTCGCTGCTGATCACGGCCGAGCGCGGCGACGTGGTGCGCGACGAGGACGTGGCCGAGCTGCAGCGCGCCACGCCCGCGATGGGCCACGTGCGCGTGCCCGACGCCGGCCACATGATTCCGTGGGACAACGCGGCCGGCTTCTACGCGGCCTTCGGCGATTTCCTCGGCGCGCGGCTCGCCTGAGCGCCCCGCCCGACCTCTTGCAACGGAGCCGACCATGCCGATTAACGACGCCCAACTGATCGACGCGTGGAAACACGTGCTGACGCTGTCCCGCCTCGAAGCGGGCCAGACCGTGACGATCCTGACCAGCACCGCCACCCATCCGCAAACGCTGCAATGCGCGCTGATCGCCACCCAGCAGATGGGGGCGATCGTGAACCGCCTCGACCTGCCGCCCGTGAACGGCGACAAGGCGTTCAGCCGCGATTCGCTGGCCTATCTGGGCACCACGCCGCTCACCGGCAACCGCGCCGCGATCGCCGCGCTGAAGGAAAGCGATCTGGTGCTCGACCTGATGACGCTGCTGTTCTCGCCCGAACAGCACGACATCCTCAAATCGGGCACCAAGATCCTGCTGGCCGTGGAGCCGCCCGAAGTGCTGATGCGCATGGTGCCGACCGAGGCCGACCGCACGCGCGTGCTGGCCGCCGCCGCGAAACTCTCGGCGTCGCGCGAGATGCGCGTCAGCTCGCCGGCCGGCACCGCGCTGGTGTGCCCGCTCGGCGATTTCCCGCCCACCGCCGAATACGGTTTCGTCGACGAACCGGGCCGCTGGGATCACTGGCCGAGCGGCTTCGCGCTGACCTATCCGAACGACCGCACCGCGCACGGCACCATCGTGATCGACCGCGGCGACATCCTGCTGCCGCAGAAGCACTATGTATCCGAGCCGATCGTGCTGACCGTGGAGAACGGCTACGCCACGCGCATCGAAGGCGGCGTGGACGCGGCGCTGCTGCGCGACTACATGGAAACCTTCAACGATCCCGAAGGCTATGCGATCTCGCATATCGGCTGGGGCCTGCAGCCGCGCGCGCGCTGGTCGACGCTCGGCCTGTACGACCGCGAGGCCACCATCGGCATGGACGCGCGCGCGTTCGAGGGCAATTTCCTGTTCTCGCTCGGCCCGAACAACGAAGGCGGCGGCAGCCGCACCACCACCTGCCATATCGACATCCCGCTGCGCCACTGCACCGTCCAGCTCGACGACGCGGTGATGGTGCGCGACGGCCGCGTGCTGTTCCCGGCGGCCTGACCCGACTTATCGAGGATTCCCAAGCATGTCCAGCTCTCTTGAACTGTCGCGCCACGCCGAAAGCGGCGTCTATCGCCAGCAGGGTTTCGGCACGCCGCTCGCGCCGGCCGGCAACGTCGGCCTGCTGATCATCGACCTGGTGGTCGGCTTCGCCGATCCGGCCACGTTCGGCGGCGGCAATATCCCCGCCGCGATCGCGCGCACCGAGCAGGCGCTCGCGATCGCCCGCGCGCGCGGCTGGCCGGTGGCGCACAGCCGGATCGTCTACGCGAACGACGGCAGCGACGACAACGTGTTCTCGCTGAAGGTGCCCGGCATGGCCACGCTGCACGAGGATCACCCGAACAGCCAGATCGTGCCGGAACTGACCCCGGCCGCCGGCGAACTGGTGGTGCGCAAGCAGGTGCCGTCGGCGTTCTTCGGCACGCAGCTCGCGCCGTGGCTCACGCAGCGCGCCGTGCGGACGCTGCTGGTGGCCGGCGCGGTGACCAGCGGCTGCGTGCGGGCCAGCGTGGTGGATGCGATGTCGTTCGGATTCCGTCCTTTCGTGCTGTCCGACTGCGTGGGCGACCGCGCGATCGCGCCGCACGAGGCGAACCTGTTCGACATGGCGCAGAAGTACGCGGCCGTGCTGCCGCTCGACGACGCCATCGCCACGATCGACGCCGCGCAGGCGGCCCAGGCCAAGCACGGTTGACCGGCCGTTTTTGGCCGTCTAGATTGCTGGATGCGGGCGCACGCGCCCGCCGTCTCTCCCCTCTTCAGCGGAACCCGCGCCCGTGAACCGTTCCGAACTGCTCGCCCGCGACGGCTGCCTGGCCGTGATCCGCCGCCCCGCTGCGCCCGTCAAGCCGGCCCCCGGCCAGCCCGGCAGTTTGTCGTCCTACACGCCCGATGTACCGGAAGTGTTCGTCGCCGTGCTCGACGACGGGCGCATTCTCGCGTTCAACGGCCACGTCGATCTCGGCACCGGGATCCGCACCTCGCTCGGCCAGATCGTGGCCGAGGAGCTGGACCTCGCACCGGCCCAGGTCGCGATGCAGCTCGGCCACACCGCCGCGACGCCGAACCAGGGGCCGACCATCGCCAGCGCCACGATCCAGATTTCGGCCACGCCGCTGCGCGCGGCCGCGGCGCAGGCACGGCTCAAGCTGCTCGACCTGGCCGCCGCGCGGCTTGGCGTGCCGCTCGACAACCTGACGACCGACCGCGGCTTCGTATTCGCCGGCAATCCTGACGACGCCGCCGCGCCGCGCCTCGGTTACGCCGAACTCGTGGCCGGCGCGCGCCTCGCGCTCGAACTCGACCTGAAGACGCCCGTCAAGGATCCGGCCACCTATCGCGTGATCGGCCGCTCGGCGCCGCGCGTGGATCTGCCGGCCAAGGCCACCGGCCAGTTGACGTTCGTGCACGACATGCGCGTGCCCGGCATGCTGCACGGCCGCGTGATCCGCCCGCCCTACAGCGGCCTAGACAGCGGCCCGTTCGTCGGCCAATTGCTGGCCGGCATCGAGCGCGAATCGATCGCGCACCTGCCCGGCATCGTGGCGATCGTTGCGCGCGGCGATTTCGTCGGCGTGGTGGCCGAGCGCGAGGAGCAGGCGATCCGCGCGGCGCGCGAATTGCGCGTGCGCTGGCATCCGCTGCCGCCGCTGCCCGCGCTGGACGATCCCGCCGCCGCGATCGCCGCCGCACCGGCCACGCGCCGCCCGCTGCTCGACGAAGGCGACGTCGAGGCCGTGCGCAATCAACCCGACACGATCACGCTGTCGCGCACCTACGTGTGGCCGTATCAGCTTCACGGCTCGATCGGGCCGTCCTGCGCGCTGGCCGACTATCGCGCGCCGGGCGACGGCCGCATCACCGTGTGGTCCGGCACCCAGAACCCGGTGACGCTGCGCTACGACCTCGCCACGCTGGCGGGCCGCGACGAAGCCGACATCGACATCGTGCGGATGGAAGCCGCCGGCTGCTACGGCCGCAACGGCGCCGACGACGTGTGCGGCGACGCGCTGCTGCTGTCGCAGGCGACCGGCCGCCCGGTGCGCGTGCAACTGACGCGCGCCGACGAACATCTGTGGGAACCGAAAGGCACCGGCCAGGTGGTGAACGTGACCGGCACCGTGAGCCGCGACGGCCGCCTGCTCGGCTACGACTTCACCACGCGCTACCCGTCGAACGACGCGCCGCTGCTCGCTTCGCTGCTTACCGGCGCGGTGCCGGCCACGCCGCGCGTGTTCGAGATGGGCGACCGCACGGCCGTGTCGCCGTATGAAAGCCCGAACCGCCGTTTCGTCTGCGAGGATCTCGCGCCGCTGGTGCGCTCGTCGTGGTTTCGCGGCGTGTCCGCGCTGCCGAACGCATTCGCCCACGATTCGTTCGCCGACGAATGCGCGGCGCTGGCCGGCGTCGATCCGCTCGAATTCCGTCTGCGCCATCTGTCCGACACGCGCGCGGCTGAGCTGCTGCAGGCGATCGCGACGCGCGCGGGCTGGGTGGCGCGCCCGCGCACGGCGGCGCCGTCCAGCGAGCGCGTGGTGCACGGGCGCGGCATCGCCTATGCGCGCTACGTGCACAGCCGCTTCCCCGGCTTCGGCGCGGCGTGGTCGGCCTGGATCGTCGATCTGACGGTGAACCGCATGACGGGCGAGGTGCGCGTGACGCGCATCACGGTCGGTCAGGACACCGGAACGATGATCAACCCCGACGGCGTGCGCCATCAGATCCACGGCAACGTGATCCAGGTGTTGAGCCGCTCGCTGAAGGAGCGTGTGCGCTTTGTCGACGGCCGGGTGGCGACACGCGAATGGGCCAGCTACCCGATCCTGACGTTCCCCGAACTGCCGGCCGTGGACGTGGTGCTGATGCCGCGCCAGGGCGAGCCGCCGCTCGGCGCGGGCGAATCGGCGTCGGTGCCCGGCCCCGCCGCGCTCGCCAATGCGATCCACGACGCGACCGGCGTGCGCTTCTGCGCACCGCCGTTCAATGCGGAAACGATACGGGAAGGATTGCGCGCGGCGGGACGCCTGATCGAGGCCGAGCCGGCCCCGGCGCGCTGAGAAGACTAAACGCGGTTTATTCCGCGTCGGCCTGCAGCATCTTGTCGAGCAGGTATTGCAGCGCGACGCGCTCGCCCACGTTCAGCGCGCCGTAGGTGCGCTCGGTCACCTGCTTGGCGAACGGCACGGTGCGGTCGATCAGCGCCATGCCCGCTGCCGTGGCGCGCACCATCAGCTTGCGGCCGTCGCTCGGGTCGGGCAGCACCTCGATCAGCGAACGCGCCTTGAGCCGTTCCACCACGCCGCGGATCGTGGCCTGATCGATCGCCGTGGTCTTGACGATGTCGTTCAGCGAGCAGCCCTTCTTTTCCTTCACGGTGCAGAGCGTGACGAACTGCGCCGCGGTCAGGTCGGAATCGGGGATCGCCTCCTGGAAAATCGCGACATGCCGCTGATACGCGCGCCGCAACAGGTGGCCGATCTGGTC
This sequence comes from Burkholderia sp. Ac-20379, assembly GCF_017104645.1. Lineage (GTDB taxonomy): Bacteria > Pseudomonadota > Gammaproteobacteria > Burkholderiales > Burkholderiaceae > Burkholderia. The sequence goes on along the minus strand of NZ_JAAGPF010000192.1, from coordinate 5,335 downwards.
GTGAAAGTCATACGAATCTTTGGAGGACGGCATGAACGGCGGCGGCCCGAAGGCGTGGAATCGAAAGACGGCAAGTGTACACCCTCGACTTTTGGATTTTCGGGCAAACCGCCTCGCCACCCCGAATCGATCAAATCGTCGGATAGCGCCCGGCGGCATGCCGTCAGGCACGAAAGATGCATGGTTCACGAGCACATCCATTCATGATGTACACGCTTCATTTTCATGCGTAACCGCACTATCGGAGTGCAGCAGAACGGCCGCTTTCCGCACCCGCCGCACCGTTTCGGCATCGATGAAAACACCTAGTAAAACAGGGCATCCCGCGAGGGACAAGCGATTCCGGAACGGCTTCGGCAGGCGCCCGAAAGGCAGGCAATTTTGTAGTGTGTACGCTCATTAAATGGCGTGATATACAGAATCCGGGCGTCGTCGCGCAAGTGGCCGCGGCGACCGGCTTCCACCCAAACCCGACCTATTCGACCAGGGGCAGTCCCATGTCAACGACTCATCCGAACGCAGCCGTGCAAGCCGATCCGGCGCAGCACGCGGCGCTCTACCGCAAGGTCACGATCCGTCTCGTCACGATCTTCTGTCTCTGCTATTTCGCGGCCTATCTGGATCGCATCAACATCGGCCTCGCCAAGCTGCAGATGCTCGATGCGCTGAAGTTCAGCGACGAGATCTACGGGCTCGGCGCGGGCCTGTTCTTCGCGGGCTATATTCTGTTCGAAGTCCCAAGCAATCTGGTGCTGCAGCGCGTGGGCGCCAAGCTCTGGATCGCGCGGATCATGATCACCTGGGGCATCCTGTCGGGCGCGACGCTGTTCGTGAAGACGCCGATGCAGTTCTATATCGTGCGCTTCCTGCTCGGCGCGGCCGAAGCCGGCTTCCTGCCGGGCGTGCTGCTCTACCTGACGCAGTGGTATCCCGATGCGCGCCGCGCGCGGATCGTCGCGCTGTTCATGGTGGGCCTGCCGCTGTCGAGCATGATCGGCAGCCCGATCTCGGGCTGGATCATGCGCTCGTTCGACGGCCTGCACGGCCTGGGCGGCTGGCAGTGGCTGTTCCTGCTCGAGGCGCTGCCGTCGATCGTGCTCGGCTTCGCCGTGCTGCGCTGGCTGCCGAACTCGATCGAATCCACGCCGTGGCTCGACGCCGCCGAGAAGCAGACGCTGCGCGCGAACCTCGACAGCGATCCGGAAGGCAACAAGAGCCATGCGCTGGCGCGCGCCTTCACCGACCCGAAGGTGTGGGCGCTCGGCATGATCGATCTGTGCGTGCTGCTCGGCCTCTACGCCGTCAGTTTCTGGCTGCCGACCATCCTGCGCGACACCGGCGTGAAGGATGCCTATCAGATCGGCTGGCTGATGGTGATCCCGAACGCGGCGGCCGTGCTGGCCACGCTGTATTGCGGCGCGAGTTCGGACCGCACCCGCGAGCGCCGCTGGCACATCGTCGTGCCGTTCGCCGTGGCGGCCGTGTCGCTGGCGATCGCCGCCTCGTCCTCGCACGGCACGCTGATGACGCTCGTGCTGTTCTCGCTCGTCAACGCCGGCGCGGCCGCGGCCATGCCGGTGGTGTGGTCGCTGCCGTCGATGTTCCTGAAGGGCGCGGCAGCCGCGGGCGGTATCGCGTTCGCCTGCTCGCTGGCGAACCTGGGCGGCTTCGGCAGCACCTACTTCATCGGCTGGCTGCGCGACACGTTCCACTCGCAAAGCGCCGGGCTGTACGGCTTCGCCGTCTGCATGCTGGTGGGCTGCGCGCTGGCGCTCGCCTATCCGAAGCAGCTCGTGAACCGCTGATCAAAAAAAACGGGCGGCGATAATGGCTCGCCGCCCGCAGAACTACCTCTCACTTCAACAACCGATACCACACACACGTACTACACCGTTTCGCTACAGAAACTACAGAAACTACAGAGACGACAGGTACGACGGTACAACGGGGGACTTCGGATACTACGAACAACCCGCATGCTGCTGCGGTACTGCCTCACCACTCACTGCAACTCACTGCGTACTGCCGAGTACCACCTTTCACCGCATGTCGCGCGGCGCATCGAACCCAAACGTTTCGCATAACTGAACGATCGGGGAGCGCCCGCCGCGACGGTTCCGCTTCGCTTACGGATGGGCGTACATCGCGTTCCAGTCCGCCTTCGACACGCCGCGGCCTGCCGGCGCACCGGATTGAACCTGGTTGCTCACGCCACCGTAACCGCTCGTATCGTTGCCGTTCATCGCGGCCACCTTGCGCTCCGCGGCCTGGATGTCGTCCGGGTAGTTCGGATCGGCGCCAGCGCCGGGACGCCAGCCGGCCTTTTCCAGTTGCACCAGTTGGGCGCGCACTTCGGCGCGGGTGACGGGGCCGTTCGACTGGGCCTGGGCAAACGAAGCGACGGGCACGACGAGCGCGGCGGCAACGGCAACAGCTTGAATCAGGTTCTTCATGATCGATACCTCCTGGGTTTGTGCATTCGGTCGACTGTGTTGCTCAACCGATGGACGCAGTGTAGGCCGGTCGATCCCTAGGGTTAACACCTAAATCGTGATTACTGAGTTCCTCGATTCAGAACAATAAAGCGCGAAGCCAGGTGTAATAAGGCTTCCAGCCCGCCCCGCCGATGCCGTTGCGCACGCAAGTCTTTCAAAGCTTTCGAAACGTCACGCGGCAGCGGCCGCGGCCGCCACGCATTCGGCGAACGTCGCCACCGCCGCCGGCCGCTCGCCCGCCGCGCGTTCGACATAGCCGATCTCGCGGGCCGGCACGTCGCCGTCGAGCGGCAGCACCGCCACCGTCTTCGGCATCCGCAACGCCGCCGCCTGCGGCACCAGCGCCACCCCCACCCCGCGCCCGACCAGCTCGACGATCGCCTGCAGTTCGTCGAGCTCCACCACGTCCTGCACGTTGATGCGCAGCTTGCGCAGCCAGCGCTCCACCAGCCGCCCGCCGAACGAATTGCGGTCGTAGCGGATGAACGGCTCGCTCTTGAGCAGCGCGCGCCAATCCTCGTTGCGCTGCGCGCGCGGCGCGATCAGCACGAACGGCTCCTGCGTCAGCGCGCGCCAGCGCAGTTCGGCCGGCAGCGCGAACGGCGGCTTGATCAGCACCGCGCCGTCCACTTCGCCCGAATCGACCTGCGCGAGCAGGTTCAGCGACACGCCCGGCATCACGCGCACGCGCCAGCCCGGCGCGCGCTCGCGGAACAGCGCGATGGCCTGCACCAGCAGCAGCGTTTGCGCCGAGGCGATCGCGCCGATCCGCAGCAGGCCGGTGTCCTGCTCCGCGCCGCCCTCGTTGGCGAGCCGCGCGTAGGCGGCCAGCAATTCCTCGGCGCGCTCCACGGTGCGCCGCCCGGCCGCGTTCAGCGTGGCCGAGCGCCCGGTGCGGTCGAACAGCGCGAAGCCGAGCTCGTCCTCGAGCCGCTGGATCTGCGCGCTGACCGCCGATTGCGTCAGCCCCACCTGCGAACCGGCGCGCGCGAACGTGCCATAGCGCACCACGGAAAGAAAGGTTTTCAGCTCGCGAATCATGGTCGATTGATCAAAAAAATTTGATGTAAGTCACAAAATATATCGTTTTCCAGCGAATTTTGTCATACCTAGACTGTTTCTCATGCCGCGTGACACGGTCTGCGAACACGCAGCCGGCACGCTCCCCACTGGCTCGACACGGAACTCTCCATGAGCAATACGACCCTTTCCCAGCCGCCGTTCCACCTCGCCTTCCCGGTCCACAGCATCGCCAGCGCGCGCGAGTTCTACGGCGACCTGCTGGGCTGCCCCGAAGGCCGCAGCTCGGCCGAGTGGGTGGACTTCAATTTCTACGGACACCAGATCGTCGCCCACCTCGCGCCGGACGAATGCGGCCATCGCCACACCAGCGCCGTGGACGGCGACGCCGTGCCGGTGCGCCACTTCGGCGCCGTGCTGTCGATGGCGCAGTGGGAAGCCGCCGCCGACAAGCTGAAGGCCGCGGGCATGAAGTTCATCATCGAGCCGCACGTGCGCTTCAAGGGCGAAGTGGGCGAGCAGGCCACCATGTTCTTCCTCGATCCGTCGGGCAACGCGCTCGAATTCAAGGCGTTCGCGAACATCGATTCGCTGTTCGCCAAGTAAGCGCGCACGCGGCGGGGGCCGAACGCCCTCGCCGGTTTTCCAACGCATCCGGCCCGCTGCCATGACCCGCCCCACTGACGACGACGCTCGCACCGCCCCGGCCGCCGCCGAGGCGCTGACCGAAGTTCGCTGGACGCTCGCGCCTTCCGGCGAGCGCCTGCTGATGGTCGACCTGCACGCGCCGGACCTGCGCCGCGCCAACCTGGCCGCGCGCCGCGCCGCCGCCGCGATCGCGCAGGCGCGCCTGCCGTTCGTGGTGGACATCGTGCCGGCCATGGCCACGGTCGGCATCCATTACGCGCTCGAACGCGTGCCGTTCAAGCGCGCCGATGCGTCGCCGTACGCGGTGGTGGAACGCCTGATCGGCGCGTGTCTCGACGCGGCCTGGCAAGGCGGCGACGCCGCGGCCGATGCCGCGCGGCAGGCCAACGCGCCGGGCCGCATCGTCGACATTCCGGTGTGCTACGGCGGCCTGCACGGCCCCGATCTGGCGGCCGTCGCGCAATCGTGCGGCGTATCGGAATCCGAACTGATCCGCCTGCACAGCGCGACGCTGGTGGACGTCATGATGCTCGGCTTCGCGCCGGGCCACCCCTATATCGGCCTGTTCGATCCGGCGCTGGCCGTGGCGCGGCGCGCGACGCCGCGCACCTCGGTGGCGTCCGGCTCGGTGGGCCTCGCCAACCGGCAATCGGTGATCTATCCGACCATGCTGCCAGGCGGCTGGAACGTGATCGGCCGCACGCCGCTCACGCTGTTCGACGCCGAGCGCGACGTGCCCTGCCTCGTGGCCGCGGGCGACCGCGTGCGCTTCGTGCCGATCGGCGAGGACGCGTTTCGGGCTGCCAACGAACACGCGCCGAGGAGAGCCGCATGACGATCGAAGTGATCCGCCCCGGCGCGCTGTCGAGCTTCCAGGATCTCGGCCGCACCGGCTACCAGCATCTCGGCGTGCCGGCCAACGGCGCGATGGACGAACACGCGCACCGGCTCGCCAACGCGCTGGTCGGCAACGCGCCCGGCGACGCCACGCTCGAAATCACGCTGACCGGCCCGACGCTGCGCTTTCACCGCGCGGCCGTGATCGCCGTGTGCGGCGCGGATCTCGACGCCTGGCTCGACGAGCAGCCGCTGCCGCGCGACCGCGCCACGGTCGCGCCGGTCGGCAGCACGCTCAGCTTCGAGCGCCGCCGCAGCGGCGTGCGCGCCTATCT
>NZ_JAAGPF010000191.1 GCF_017104645.1 Burkholderia sp. Ac-20379 | reverse complement strand
CATTTCGGGATCCTGCCAATATTTCGGCGCGACCTCCATCACCACGTGATATTGGTTCAGCGGGTTGTAGATGGTCGACACCTGGCGCTGGCCAAACGCGTCGTACAACGTATTGTCGATCTGCGCCGGCGTGATGCCGAAACGCGCCGCGGTGGCGCGGTCGATGGTCACCATCGCCTCCAGGCCGCCTTGCTGCTGGTCGGAATTGACGTCCTTCAGCGGCGGCCGCTTCTTCAGCGCCTCGGTCAGCTTGTTGCCCCACGCGTACAGATCGGCGGTGGAATCGCCATACAGCGAGAACTGATATTGCGCGTTGGTCTGCTTGCCGCCGCTGCCGCCCAGATCCTGCGCGGCCTGCAGGAAGGTTTGCGCGCCCGCCACGCGTTCCAGTTGCGGACGCAACCGGTCGATGATCTGGTCGGCGCTGAGCTTGCGATCGCGCTTGCTCTTCAGCGTGACGAACATGAAGCCGGCGTTGGTGGTGCGCCCGCCCCGAAAGCCGGCAATGCTGAGCACGTCCGGATCCGACTGAATGATGTGCATCATGACGCCGAACTTCTTCTCCATCTCCTGGAACGAGGTGGACTGATCGACCTGAATGCCGCCGATCAGCACGCCCGTATCCTGCTGCGGAAAGAAGCCCTTCGGCACGATCACGTACAGCGCCATGTTCAGCCCCACGGTGGCCACCAGCGACAGCAGCGTGATGCGCCGGTGCCGCAGCGCCCACTGCAGCGTGCGGTCGTAGCCGCCCTGCAACCGCGCGAAGCCGCGCTCGAGCCAGCGCGACAGCCGCCCTTCCCGGCGATGCTGGCCGACTTCGGGCAGCAGGCGCGCGCACATCATCGGCGTGAGCGTCAGCGAGACGAACAGCGACACCACGATCGCCAGCGACAGCGTCATCGCGAATTCGCGGAACAGCCGGCCGATCAGCCCCGTCATCAGCAGGATCGGCAGGAACACGGCGATCAGCGAGAGGCTGATCGACAGCACCGTGAAGCCCACCTCGCGCGCGCCGTCGAGCGCAGCCTGCATGCGCGGCTTGCCGTTCTCGATGTGCCGCATGATGTTCTCGAGCACCACCACGGCGTCGTCCACCACGAAGCCGGTGGCCACGATCAGCGCCATCAGCGAGAGGTTGTCGAGCGAGAAGCCGAGCAGATACATCGCGCCGAACGTGCCCATGATCGAGATCGGCACGGCCACGCTCGGGATCAGCGTGGCGCGCCAATTGCGCAGGAACAGGAACACCACCATCACCACCAGCGCCACGGCCATCAGCAGCGTGTGCTCGGTGTCGGCCAGCGACGAGCGGATAGTGACCGAACGGTCGAGCACGGAATCGAGCGCGACGTCGGGCGGCAGCGCGGCGGCCAGCCTCGGCAGCGCCGCCTTGACGCGATCCACCGAGTCGATGATGTTCGCGCCGGGCGAGCGGTACAGGATCACCAGGATCGCGGATTTGCCGTTGGCGCGGCCGAGGTTGCGCACGTCCTCCACCGAATCGAGCACCGCGCCCACGTCCGCGAGCCGCACGGCGGCGTGGTTGCGATAGGCCACCACCAGATCGCGGTATTGCGCGGCCGTCGACGCCTGATCGTTGGTATAGAGCTGGTAATGGGTGGGGCCGAACTCGATCGCGCCCTTCGGGCTGTTCGCGTTGGCCGACGCCAGCGCCGCGCGGATATCCTCCAGGCCGATGCCGTAATGGAACAGCGCGTGCGGTTCCAGCTCCACGCGCACGGCCGGGTTGGCCGCGCCGAACACGTCCACCTCGCCGACCCCCTCGATCTGCGAGAGCGCCTGCTGCAACACCGTGGACGCGGCGTCGTACACGCGCGCCGGCGAGGCGGTGTCGGACGTGACCGACAGCACCATGATCGGCGAATCGGCCAGGTTCACCTTCTCGAACGTCGGGTTGCTGCGCAGGCTGGTGGGCAGATCGGCGCGCGCGGCGTTGATGGCGGCCTGCACGTCGCGCGCCGCGCCGTTCAGATCGCGTTCGAGCACGAACTGCAGGCTGATCAGCGAATTGCCGAGCGAACTCGTGGAATTCATCTTGGTGACGCCCGCGATCGCGCCGAGATGCCGTTCGAGCGGGCTGGTCACGCTGGTGGCCACGGTTTCCGGGCTGGCGCCGGGCAGGTTGGCGAACACCGAGATGGTCGGGAAATCGACGCGCGGCAACGGCGACACCGGCAATTTCACGAACGCGAACACGCCGGCCAGCGCGATGCCGATCGCGAGCAGCGTGGTGGCGACCGGGCGCCGGATGAACAGGCCCGACAGGTTCATGCGCGCGCGCCGCCTGCCGAAGCGTCAGGACGGACGGCGAGCCGGGCGTACGGGCCGAACGCCCGGAAGATTGGTGTCTGCATGGATTGCCGCTTCGTTCTCGTTGCGTGCGCCGGCAGCGCTCGCGCTTGCGCGCCGCCGTCTCTCAGGTCGATCGCGTCGCACCGGCCGTCACCCACGGCCCATGCGCGCCGACGAGCGCCTGCCGCCATCGCGGCGGATCGGGCATTCGACCGTCGCGGCGCGCAGAAGATTCCCGGCGAGTCGGGAATCGCGCCCGAGGCTGGCGTCGTCGCCCGCTATTGTAATGATCCGGCGGGGCGCACGCGCGGGCGCGGGCTTACTGCGGCGTCTCGCGGTAGTTCGCGAACTTCGACATCTGGCCGATGCCGGGATTGAAGCAGTTGCATGGATCGAGCTCGCGGTAGAACGCGGCCAGCGCCGGCTTCGCGCGATACAGGTGGCCGACGTTGTGCTCGGCCGGGTATTCGGCGCCGCGCGCGTCGAGCAGGTCCCACATCCGGTGCTCGACGGCCAGGCAATCGTGGCCCTTGCGAACGATGTAGTCCTGATGAAACACGTGGCAGAGGAAATGGCCGTAATAGAGCTTGATCGCGATGGTGTCCTCGATCGCCTTCGGCAAGGTCTCCACCCAGTCGCGGTCGTTGCGCCGCAGCGCCACGTCGAGCGCGACGATGTCCTCCACCGCGTCGCTGTGGATCGCGCGGTAGCGCACCGCCGCGCCGGCCGCCGCGAAGCGCAGCAGGAACGCCTTGGCCCCCTCGTCGGGCGTGCACTCGAAGAAATCGCCGCCCTTCTGCGCAAAGTAGGCCGCGAGCCGCTCGCGCGTGGCCGCCACGCTGTCGGCCGACACCTTCAGCATCAAGTGATGCTCGAAACGCTCGCGATACGCCTTCATGCGCGGCGGCAGATGGCTCGGGAACAGCCGGCTCGCCGCCTGCAGCACGCGGTCGCTCAGATGTTTCGGCAGGAACCCGAAACGATTGGCGATCGCGTCGAAGCGGCTTTTCATGGCGAAAAGCGTCGGCAGCCGCGCGGTGCCGAGATGATGGATCGCCAGGAACGTGTCCTTGCCGTAGCGCTCGGCGATGTCGAACGCGTCGCGGTGCAGGTACTCGCCCGAGATCGGCAGTTGCGGCAGGTCGCGCAGCACGATGCGGCGGATGTCGGTCAGCTCGTCGGGGGAATTCGTGCCGATATAGAACACCTGGGTGCCCTGCTCGATCGGGAACGTGTCGAGCCGCACCGCGAACACCATCAGCTTGCCGGCCGAGCCGGACGCCTCGTGCAGGCGGCGCGGATCGGCGTTGTAGCGGGCCGGCGTGTCGGCGTCGATCTCGCGCACCTCGTCGGCGTAGCCGCGATCGGAGGCCGCGCCCGCGTCGTGGCGGATGTCGGCATCGGAGAACGCGCGGCGCTCGATCCGGTCGAGGATCGCGGCCGGATCGTCGCCCAGCGCCACGCCGAGGTGATTGACCAGGTGCAGGCGGCCGGTTTCGTCCACGCGGGCGAACACCGCCATCTCGGTGTAGGCCGGGCCGCGCCGCACCAGCGCGCCGCCCGAGTTGTTGCAGACGCCACCGAACACCGACGCGCCGATGCAGCTCGAGCCGATCACCGAATGCGGCTCGCGGCCGAGCGGCTTCAGCGTTTTTTCGAGCTGGTCGAGCGTCGCGCCGGGCAGGCAGATCACCTGCCGCCCTTCGTCGATCACGTGGATCGTGTTCATGCGCGTGGTGCTGACGATCACGATGTCGCGATCGTAGGCGTCGCCGTCGGGCGTCGAGCCGCCCGTCAGGCCCGTGTTCGACGCCTGCGTGATGACGATGACCTTGGCCGCCACGCAGGCCTGCAGCACCTTCCACTGCTCGACGATCGAGCCGGGCCGCACCACCGCCAGCGCGCGGCCCGAGCCGAAGCGAAAGCCGGTGCGATAGCGCCGCGTGGCCTCGTCGCCCACCAGCACCTCGTTCGCGCCGACGATGCCGCGCAACGCCGCCAGCAGCGCCGCGCCGTCCGCGCGCCCCGCCGGGTTCGATCCGATCGATCCGTCCGCTGCCTCGTGCCCTGCCGTCATCGTGTTCTCCGTGCGTGATTGGCGCGATGCGCGGCGATCCGCGCACCCCATGGCGGAAAGCATAGAATCGCGGCAATCATTAGTCCAATATCTCGATACCGCGATTTGAAGACGAAAACGATATGGAATTCCGTCAGCTTCGCTATTTCCTGGCCGTCGCCGAGCACCTGCACTTCACCGAGGCGGCGGCCTCGCTCGGCATCGCCCAGCCGCCGCTGAGCCAGCAGATCCTCAAGCTCGAACGCGAGATCGGCGCGCGGCTGTTCGTGCGCCATCCGCGCCGCGTCGAGCTGACCGAGGCCGGCCGGGCGCTGGCCGAGCGCGCGCGGCGCATCGTCGACGACGCGCAGCAGGCGCTGGTGGAAGCGCGCAACGCCGGGCGCGGCGAAACCGGCCGGCTGTCGCTCGGCTTCGCCGGCTCGACCGTGTTCCACCCCGCCATCGCGCTGACCATGCAGCAGTTTCGCCACGATTACCCGCGCGTCGCGATCGGCTGCGAGGAGAGCAACAGCGTGACGCTGCTGGACAAGGTGGGCAGCGGCCAGATCGACGCCGCCATGGTGCGCATGCCGCTGCAGTGCGGAGAACTGATCGTCGAGCCGCTCGCCGGCGAAGCCATGATCGCCGTGCTGCCGCGCGGGCACCGGCTCGGCCGCCGCAAGCGCATCGCGCTGGCCGATCTGGCGAACGAACCGTTCATTCTGTTTCCGCGCGGAATCGGGCCGAATCTCTACGATTCGATCATCGGCGCCTGTCATGCGGCCGGGTTTTCGCCGTCGATCGGGATGGAATCGCCGCAGATTTCGTCGGCGGGCAATCTCGTGTCGGCGGGGTTCGGCGTGGCAATCGTGCCGGCGTCGATGCGGCAGGTGCAGGTGGAGGGCGTGAGCTTCCACGAATTGCAGGGCAGCCCGCTCGGCACCGGGATCGCGCTGGTGCACCGGCCGCGCGAGGCCTCGCCTACGGTGCGGAATTTCGTGCGGGTGGTGCGGGCACGGCATCGCGACGCGGCGGAAATACCGGCATCGTTTCGCGAAGCGCCTTGAACACCGAGGCGGTGTCGTGCAGATCGGTTTGCAGCGCCGAGCCGGCCCGCAGGCTTTCGCCGGCCGCCGCGAACGCCTGCCGGGCGGCCGCCTGAGCCGCGCGTGCCTCGGGGCCCAGCGCCGTATCCCACTGCCTGAGCAACCGGGCGGCGCTGCGCGACGACGCTTCGGCATTCCGCCCGATCGCGTCGGCCGGCACGTTGTCCAGCCGCGCCGAGAGGGTGGCGAGCTGATCCTGCAACGCGACCACCGTACCCGGAACGGTCGGCAGCACGATGCGCGCCCCTGCCGTATCGATGCGCGCGGCCGGCGCATTCGGAAAGAAATCGATGTCGATGTATTGCTGCCCGGTGAGGAGGTTCCCGGTGCGCAACTGGCCGCGCAACCCCTGCGCGACCAGCCGCCGAAGCAAAGCCTTGCCGTCGGGGCTGTCGCCGTTGCCGAGCGCTGCGCGATAGCGCGCGCCGAGCCGCGCCGGATAGAGGTCGAGCAGCGCGATGCCGCTGACGCGCGCCGTCGCGGGATCGGCCTCCATCTCGACCGACAGCACCGTCCCCAGCGCGATCCCGTGGAATTCGACCGGCGCGCCGGCCGACACGTTGCGCAACGATTGCCCGAAGCGCATGGCAACCCGCGCCGCCGGGCCGTCCGTCGCGCTGCGCGCCGCGGCCTCTTCGCTGTCCGAAAGAACGAAACTCGCCTCGTCCGGCGCTGAAGCCGATGCCGCGGCCGCCACGGCTGGCGGCGACGAGAACGCAATGCCGCCCGACAAGGCCGCCGCCAGCGATTCGACATTGAGCCGCACGCCCGCCGAATCGAGCCGGAGATCCACGCCGCTCGCCTGCCACCACCGCGAATGTGCCGTCACGCGCGCATCGAACGGCGCACGGACGAAGGCCCGCACCCTCACCTCGGCGCCGTCGCGCGAGAGCGCATAGCCGGACACGCGGCCCACCGCCACATGCTCGAAGTACACCGGCGCGCCGATCGTCAGGGATCCCAACGACGCGGCCCGAAGCAGAAATGTCTTGCCCTGTTCGTCCCGCATGACGGCGGGCGGCGCGGCGAGCGCGGTGAAATCGTGACAGCGCGCCGCCGCGCGCCCGACGTCCGCGGCGAGATACGCGCCGGACAGCATCGTCGAGAGCCCGGACGCGCCGCGCCAATCGAGGCGCGGCTGAACGGCCCAGAAATGCGCATCGCACTTCGTGAAGCGCGCCGCCATTGGCCCGAGCGCCACATCGGCGATCACGCCGGTGCGGTCGGCCGTCAGGCGAATGCCGCTCACGCGGCCGACGGCCTGGCCGCGATACCTGAGCACCGACCTGCCGGCCTCGAGCCCGCCGGCCGCCGCCAGCCGGATCGCGATGTGCCGTTCGGCCCGATCGAGCCGTTGCATCGCCAGCGCGCCGAGCACGCCGGCCGCCGCAACCGGCAGAAGCAGCCACGCCAGCCGTGCCAGCCCGCGCGGCACTACAGGTTCCCGCGGATGACGTCGCCCAGGCCCCGCGCGAGCCGCCGCAACAGCCGCCACGTGGTGCGGCAGCGCGGCCTCGCGCGGCGCGCCCGCTCGCTTGCCCGCCGGTGATCGCTCATGCCATGGCTCGATGTTCGAAGGAATCCGGAGGATCGGCGGCCTGCGCTCAGCGCGGCTCGCCGAGGATCAGCGTCAGATAGAGCAACCCGGCGAACACGCCGGCCAGCGTGCCGTAGACGTTGCGGCCAACCGTGCCGAGGCGGACATGCACCGGAATCCCGACCAGCAGGTAAGCCACGCAGAACACGATCGAGACGCCGGCCGGCGGCGACACCAGGTGCGCCGCGGCGAGCATCGCTTGCACGATTCGATCGAACATGAAGGTTCTCCCCAGGCCCGGCGCCGAGCGCGCCACGCACGCCGCCGCCGTGCATCGCGCCGGTTACTTCAGCATCGACACGAGCGCGTCGGCGCCCTTGTCGAGGCCGGTCTTGGCGGCGGCGAGCGAGCCGAACGCGGCCGGCAGGTTCATCGCATTCGGGTATTGCTTCGAGACATAGGCCTTCAGCAGCCGATTGCTGGCGGCGTCGTAGATCTCGACCGCATACGACACCGAACCGCTGAACGCGCCCTGCCCGCCGCGCACCGCCTGCACGCCGTTGTAGAGGTTGCCGGCGATGTCGAAATGCATCGCCTGCCCGATGAGCGGCTTGGTCGTTTCCGCGCCGGTGAGCGTCAGGCGAATCCGCAGGGCACCGGCGGCAGGCTGGCCGACCAGCGCGAAGCGGCTGGACAGCCGCTTCCCGAACGTCTTGCCCATGTATTCCGCGAGCGATGCCTCGTCGTCGGCGCTCAGTTTGCCGAACTGCGCATCGCTGCCGCGATAGACGACCACCGGGTCGAGCACGACTTTGCCGTACTGCGACCAGTCGACCTGCTGCGAATATTCATACGGAATCCTGTCCGAATCGCCGCTTCGGTTGGCTTGCAATTGCGACGACGACGCGATGCCGGAATAGGCCACCGGTTGCACGCCGGCGCAGGCGGCAAGCACGAGCGAGAGGCCGCCGGTGCAGGCAAGGAGAAGAACCCGATTTGCAAACATTGTTGCCTCGTTGAGACGGAGAGAGAGGAGGTGCCGGCGTTCGATCGCCGGCTGGAGACACGACCGGCCGAAGCTTAGCCCAGCCCCTCCAGAATGTAAACCGTCTATCCGGTTTGTTTTTTGGCGCCACGATCTTGGCGTAGAATGGCGCCGTCGCTCGCGATGGCCCGCGGCGGCCGCTCATCCGCCGCGAGCCGTCGTTTGCCGCGCTGCATTCCGATTCTTCGCCGGCCGCTTCGTCGTCGCCCGGCACACCCCGACCTACGCGATACATGGACAATCACACCCGCTCGCAGATTTCCCGCAAGAAAGCCATCGACGCCGCATTGGTCATCCTGACGCGGGATGGCATTGGCGGGCTGACGTTCGACACGCTCTCGCGAGAAAGCGGCATCAGCAAGGGCGGCCTGCTCCATCAGTTCCGCACGCGCAACGGCGTGCTCGCCGCGCTGCTGGAATACCAGCGCCAGCAGTTCGCGGAGATCGCGCAGGCGTATCTGGACACGGAGGGCGCGTCGAAGAAGGAGCCGTGCCTGGCGTCGCAGATCACGGTGTACAAGGAATCGTCCCAGCAACCGCATTCGATTGCGCGAGCGGTGCTGGCGGCGCTGGTCGAGCAACCCGAACTCGCCTGCGACATGCAGGACACCGACGGCCAGATCGTCAAGCAGCTCAAGGCGGAATCGAAAGATTTCGACCTGTCGATGCTGCGTTATTTCGCGGCCAGCGGCATTGCGTTCTGTTCGCTGCTGGGCATTTCGCAGCTTCCGAAGGCCACCGTGACGCGGCTGTTCGATCGCCTGCTCGACGAAGACCAATGGGACAACCTCGGCTCGGCGCCCAAGCCACGCGCGAAAGCGCGTTGACGCGCACGGCGCCCCGCCCGACCCGCACCAGGACGCATTGAGATGATCGAACTTCGCCCCGTGACGGACGCCGATGCCGCGCCCGTCGCCGATCTGGTCGGCCGCCTTTACTCGGAACTGTCGAACGGCGCGAGCGCGGGCCAGGATCGCACCCGCGCCGTCGCCGACATCCTGAAACGGACGGACCGGTGCTTCGGATTCCTCGCGATCGCCGGCGGCGTGGAGATCGGCGTCGCGATGGCGACCGAAGGCGTGGCCATCTTCGCCGGCGGCGCCTATGGGCAGATCACCGAGTTGTACGTTGCGCCCGCGTTCCGTTCGCGCGGCGTGGCTTCGCTGCTGGTGCGGCGCGTTGCCGAGTTGGGGCGCGAGCGCGGGTGGCGGCGCATCGATGTGGGCGCGCCCCGGCAGCCCGAATGGCAACGCTCGGTGCAGTTCTATCTGCGCGAAGGCTTCGTCGAAGTCGGGCCTCGCCTGAAGCTCGACTTGTAAATCGGCGTTTCGGCGTACAGTGGATCCCGCCCGCCGGATCCGCCTTTCCCGGGCGGATTGCAGGCCGTGCCCGTGCCGCGAGGCGCGGGCTTCGTACTTTCTCGGAGGAACGCATGAAGGGATATTGGGTAGTGCTGGGCGGCGACGTCACGGATCCGGACTCGCAAAAGCAATACGGCGCGCTGTGGGCGCCGATTGCCGAAAAGTATCAAGCCAAGCTCAAGGTGCTCGACGCGAAAACGGTGCTGGCGGAAGCGCTCGACACCCAGCGCGTGCTGCTGGTGGAGTTTCCGTCGCTCGACGCGGCCAAGGCCTGCTACGCCGACAGCGCCTACCAGGAAGCGAAAGCGGTCGCGCTCAAGGCGTATCGGCGCGAACTGCTGATCGTCGAAGGCGACTTCGCCTGAGCGACACGGCCCGCGCCGCCCGAACCGGCCGCGCGGCCCTTGAAACAACCGGCAGCCGGCCGCCGCACGCGCGGATCGCGCCGGCCGATATGCCAACGTCACCCCAACGTCAGCGCGCCGCCCAACCCAGCGCCGTCGCGTAAAGCCCCAGGCCGAACACGACATGGCTCGCCAACTGCAACGCGCAGGCCTTGCCCGGCGCCGGCGTGTTGGCGTTGGCAATGCCCGCGCCCATGCCCGGCCCCATCACGAACCAGCCGGCCAGCACCGTCACCACGCCCACGACGAGCGCCGGCAGCAGCGTCGGCGCATCGGCCCATCCCATTCCCCAGATGCCGAGCAGCGCGGCGGCATACACGATGCCCACGACGTAATGGCCCACCCAGCCCAGCAGACGCTCGGCCGGAAACGGCGGCGTGGCGCCGATGCTCTGGTGGTGGAACTGGAAACGCGTCAGGTATCCGAACCATCGGCCGCCCAGCACCCAATTCGCGCGCGGCGCGCCCATCACCTCGGACATGAACACTTTCCAGAGGTCGAATATCGCGGTCGCGCCGCAGCCGATGACGATGCTCGATGCGATGAAGCTTGCTGTGCCTGAGGCGCTCACGATCACTGACTCCGTTGGTTGGTCGACTGCGGGGCACGATACCCGGCGCGACAAGACGCCAAGGATAGGGCAAAAATCGGGGCGGAGTGGGCGCGGCGCCCGGCTATGCCCGGCGCGCCGCCGCGGCGGACCGCCCGGCCCGCGCCGCCAGGATCCCGCCGATCGCCCCGCCGACGTGGCTCTGCCACGAGATGCCCGGCGTGAACGGCAGTGCGCCGATCAGCATGCTGAGCCCATACGCGCCGGCCACCAGCAGCGCCACCGCCACCGAAAGCGCATCCCGCACCACCAGCCCGCGCGCCACCAGATACGCCGCGTAGCCGAACACCAGCCCGCTCGCGCCGATATGCACCGAATACGGCGCACCAAGCAGCCACGCGCACAGCCCCGCGCCGAGCATCGCGCCGATGGTGGCGTCCCGGAAGTTCGCGATGCGCGGCCACATGCAGAGCCAGCCCAGCACGAGCAGCGCCGGGGTATTCGCCGCGATGTGCGCGAGATTCGCGTGCAGCCACGGCGCGAACAGGATGCCCTGCAGCCCGCCGAAGGTGCGCGGCACCACGCCGTGATTCTGCAGATGCAGCCATGGAAACAGCGCGGACACGAAAAACACCGCCCACATCGAGCCGACGAAGCCGGCCAGCAGCGTGACGCGCGCCTTCAATTGCGCGCCGAGTTCCTGAATTTTTCGCATGTCGGGAAACGGGAAAGGGCCATGACGATCGCGCCGCCATCTTAGCCCGAACGCACGCCATTCAGGGCCGGAACTCCACGCATCAACCTCATGTGCGTACCCCGATACGGCCCCTTGAATCGTCGTTGACATGATTGCGATACGCAACTATATTGATTGCTCAACGCAACCAAATGACCCGATCATGACTTCCGCCCACGACGACGCCCCTCCTTCCCCCGACACGGTCCGCCAACTTCGCGAACACTCGCGCAAGCTCGTCCGCGAGCTGGGCTTCATGCGCGAGAGCCTCGCGGACAGCGATCTCGCGCCGTCCGCGGTGCACACGGTGCTGGAGGTCGGCGCGTCGCCCGGCATCAACGCGAAGGAACTGGCGGGCCGGCTGCGGCTCGACAAGTCGAACACGAGCCGGCAGATTTCGCGGCTGGAGGCGGACGGCCTGATCGAGCGCCGCGTGTCGGACGGCGACGCCCGCTCGTCGGATCTCTATCTGACCGCCGGCGGCAAGCAGCTCAAGCAGAAGATCGACCGGTTCGCGTCGTCGCAGGTGTCGAACGCGCTGCAGCGCCTGAGCCCGGCCGACCAGCAGGCGCTGGTGCGCGCCGTGGGCCTCTACGCCGATGCGCTGAGCCACGACAACCTGGCCGCGCCCACGCCCGAAGCGGCAGCGCCGGCAATCGTCGAAGGCTATCGCCCGGGCTGCATCGGCGACATCGCCGGCCTGCACGGGCGCTTCTATGCCGAGCACTGGGGCTTCGGCGCGTTCTTCGAGAAGCGCGTGGCCACCGAGCTGGCCGCGTTCGCCGATGCGCTGCCGGCAACCGGCAAGGCGCTGTGGCTGTGCGAGGCCGACGGCCGGACGCTGGCCTCGCTCGCCATCGACGGCGATCCCGGCACGCAATCCGGCCATCTGCGCTGGTTCATCGTCGACGACGCGCTGCGCGGCACGGGCATCGGCCGGCAGATGATGGCGCGCGCCATGCAGTTCGCCGACGCGCACTATCGCGACGTCTACCTGACCACGTTCAAGGGCCTCGACGCGGCGCGCCATCTGTACGAGTCGTTCGGCTTCACGCTCGACGAGGAAGCCGAAGGCACGCAATGGGGCACCCGCGTGACGGAGCAGCGCTTCGTGCGGCAGCGGCCCGCCGCCTGAAATCAGCGGCTCGCGGGTGCGCCGGCCACCGCGTTCCCGCTCGCGGGCGTATCGCGCCGCAAGCCGTCGAGAAACACCTTCAGCCCCTCGAGCAGCGGCGTGATCGCCTGCCACAGCGCCTCGTCGTGCAGCAGCTTGTACGCGCCGGTCACGCCGGGCGCGGTGTCGTGATGCGCGGCCGGCTGCCAGGCGGCGATGTGCTGAACCGCATCCGACGCGGCGAACGCGGCCTTCTCCAGATGCCCGGGCGGAATCCGCGACAGCGCGTTCAACAGCACGACCAGGTTCTGGATGCCGTTCTGCGCGGCGGGCTGGCCGAGGCCGCCGAGCACGTCGGCGATCTGGCTGTTGGCGTCGACGAAGTTGTGCGCGACGCGCAGGAAACCGTTCTGATGCAGGCTGTCGAGCAGGTGGCCGAGCGCATCGTGCGCGGGCTTGGGTTGCGACCGCGCCGGGTCGGTGTCGAAGGAATCGGCCATCGTGGGTGCTCCGGTGGATGCCGCGTCGGACGACGGGCGGGACGGATCGGCGGCGGCGCGGCAGGCGGCAGGCGCCGCGCCGGTGAGCGAACGATCGTGACACAGGCCGCGCGCCGGGCATCGCGCACGCCAGCCGGCGCTTTTCGGCCACATCGCGCCCGAAGCGCGCCGGCAGGCGGCCGGCGCGAACGATGCACACGCAACCATCGCCGCGCCGAGCATCGCGCGTGCCCGCCGCGCCGCACGCCGTCCTTCAATGGGCTTTCCGGCAGCTGACAGCGCCCGTCAGGCGGCCGCGCGCGGAAACGTCAGCACGAACCGCGTACCCTGCCCGTCGCTCTCGACATGGGCCGCGCCGCCATGCAGCTCCATCACCGAGCGCACGATCGCGAGGCCGAGGCCGGCCACGCCGCCGTCGGCTCCGGCGACCTGCCGGCTGCGCGCCGGATCGCCGCGATAGAAGCGGTCGAAGATCCGTTCGCGCAGGTCGGCCGCGATCGGCTCGCCCTGGTTCATCACCGTCACCGTCAACGCCGCGGGCGTGTCGTGGGCGATCAGGCGGATCGCGCCGCCGCGCGGCGTATAGCGCAGCGCGTTCGCGAGCAGGTTGCCGATCGCGCGCCGGAACAGTTCGAGATCGGCCGACAATTGCCCCCCGCCGTCCACCGCGAGCGTGGAGCCGGCCTCCTCGGCCAGCCCCTCGAAATACCCGGCAATCCTCAGCAATTCCTCGCGCACGTCGAAGCTGCGGCGATGCGTGACGAAGCCCGGATGCTCGGCGCGCGCCAGGAACAGCACGTTCTCGATCATCCGCGACAGCCGTTCGTATTCCTCCAGATTCGATTCCAGCAGCGCCTCGTATTCGCCCGCGCCGCGCGGGCGGCTCAGCGCCACTTCGGTCGCGCCGCGCATGTTGTTGAGCGGCGTGCGCAGGTCGTGCGCGAGATCGGCGCTGAATTGCGACAACTGCCGGAAGCCGCGTTGCAGGCGCGCGAGCATCGCGTTGACGGCCTCCACCAGCGGCGCCAGCTCGCTCGGCACGCCGCGCGCGTCGAGCCGCGCATCGAGCCGATCCACCGTGATGCGGCCGGCGTCGGCCACCACGCCGCGCAGCGGCCGCAGCGAGAGCCGGATCAGCGCATAGCCGATCAGCATCGAGAGCGCCGCGCCCGCGCCGCCCGCGAGCCACAGCGTGTCGCGGTAGCGGTCGAGCAGCGCGCGGCCGTCGTGCAGGTTGCGGGCGACGACCAGCACGATCAGGCTGCCGTCGCGCAGCCGCGCGTCGGTCACGATGCCGTGCACCGGCATGCCGTCGCGCGCCGTCCAGGCGACGATCTGCGTATCGACGATGCGCGCCTGCGAATCGACGTGCGGCGTGTCGCGCGGCACGACGGCGGCCAGCCGGA
>NZ_JAAGPF010000190.1 GCF_017104645.1 Burkholderia sp. Ac-20379 | reverse complement strand
AAAAAAAAAAAATTACGCCCAAATACCCGTCTCACGTGATGACCAGCTACGCACTGTCTACGTCACGCAAGTACCTCGACTCGAATCTTCCCACCTGGCTCGATTTCCTCCTTTCCAAACTTCACGCCACCTTTTCGCTCGACGAAGCCGCTCCCCCTCCTTACACTCCTCCGACTACATTCCCGCGTCATCCTCATTCGACCGCCTTTGTCCCTGCCCGTACCATCTTTTTCTAAA
>NZ_JAAGPF010000189.1 GCF_017104645.1 Burkholderia sp. Ac-20379 | reverse complement strand
CGCACTGGTTCTGTTCATGACGATCCCGGGCCTGGCCCTGTTCTACGGCGGCATGGTCCGCAAGAAGAACGTGCTCGCCACGGTCATGCAGAGCTTCGCGATCACGGCGCTGATCACGGTGCTGTGGACGGTGATCGGCTACAGCCTCGCGTTCACGCCGGGTAACGGCTTCATCGGCGGCTTCTCGCGCGTCCTGCTCTCGGGCATGGCCTACGTGAAGGGCGACACGGCGACCACGCTGACCGTCAGCCACCTGGCCACGACGATTCCGGAATCGGTCTACTGCGTGTTCCAGATGACGTTCGCGATCATCACGCCGGCCCTGATCTGCGGCGCGTTCGCCGATCGCATGAAGTTCTCGGCGATGCTGGTGTTCATGACGATCTGGTCGCTGATCGTGTACGTGCCGATCGCCCACATGGTCTGGGAACCGACCGGCTGGCTGGCGACGGACGGCGTGCTCGACTTCGCGGGCGGCACGGTGGTGCACATCAACGCCGGTATCGCGGGCCTGGTCTGCGCCCTGGTGCTCGGCAAGCGCGTCGGTTACGGCCGCGAAGCGATGGCGCCGCACAACCTGGTCCTGACGCTGATCGGCGCCTCGATGCTGTGGGTGGGCTGGTTCGGCTTCAACGCGGGTTCGGCGGTGGCGGCTGACGGCCGTGCCGGCTTCGCGATGCTGACGACGCAGATCGCCACGGCTTGCGCCGCGCTGGGCTGGATGTTTGCCGAGTGGATCGCCAAGGGCAAGCCCTCGGTGCTGGGTATCGTGTCGGGCGCCGTGGCGGGCCTGGTGGCGATCACCCCGGCGGCTGGTTTCGTGGGCGTGGGCGGTGCGCTGGTGATCGGCATCGCCGCCGGCGTGGTCTGCTTCTGGTCGGCCACGTGGCTCAAGATCAAGCTCGGCTACGACGATTCGCTCGACGCGTTCGGCGTGCACGGCGTGGGCGGTATCCTCGGCGCGCTGCTGACGGGCGTGTTCGCGGTCAAGGACATCGGCGGCTTCGACGGCAGCCTGCTGGTTCAGGCCAAGGGCGTGCTGATCACGCTGGTCTACAGCGGCGTGGTGACCTTCATCATCCTGAAGGTGATCGACATGGTGATGGGCCTGCGCGTGACGGAAGAAGAGGAACGCGAAGGTCTGGACGTGATCCTGCACGGCGAACACGTCGAGTAATCGTCGGACGACATATCGGTAATGCGCCGGGTGGCGACGCGAAACGCCGCCCGGCAGACAGAATGAGCGCAGCGACTTCGGCCCGCCCTCCCGGCGGGTTTTTTTTCGTCCGCGGTTTGGCGCACGCCGCGTGCAGGCCGCAGCGCGCGACCCGACGGGATAACCCTTTCGGCTATCGGGTCAATAGCGAGAAAAAGAACCGCAGAGCCTTGCGAACCCGGGAACAATCCCCAAATGGGCGCAGTAATTGCTCTACAATCTTTTTTCTCCTGTTCGCGAGTGATTCATGGTTCCCCATCTCGTTACGGCGTTAAACGGTCCGCTGCTCGAGCTGGAGCGGAAGATCCTCGATGCGACGCCGGCGATCGAACGCTGGTTCCGCCTCGAGTGGCAGGAACACACGCCGCCGTTCTATTGTTCGGTCGATCTGCGTAACGCCGGCTTCAAGCTCGCCCCCGTCGACGCCAATCTGTTCCCCGGCAGTTTCAACAATCTGCCGCCGGAAGTGCTGCCCCTCGCCGTGCAAGCGGCGATGGCCGCGATTGAAAAAATTTGCCCGGATGCGAAAGGCCTGCTCGTGATTCCCGAGCTGCCCACCCGCAACGCGTTCTACCTCGAAAACGTCGCGCGGCTCGCGACGATCATGCGTCAGGCCGGCCTGAACGTGCGGTTCGGCTCGCTCGATCCGAGCGTTACCGACACCACGCCGATCACGCTCGCCGATGGCCAGAAGATCGTGCTGGAGCCGCTCGAACGCTCGCAGCGCCGCCTTGGTCTGAAGAATTTCGATCCCTGCTCGATCCTGCTGAACAACGATCTGTCGGGCGGCATTCCCGACGTGCTCGAAAATCTGCACGAGCAATACCTGCTGCCGCCGCTGCACGCCGGCTGGGCGGTGCGCCGCAAGTCGACGCACTTCGCCTGCTACGACGACGTCGCGAAGAAGTTCGCGAAGATGGTCGGCGTCGATCCGTGGATGGTGAATCCGTATTTCGCGCACGTGGGCGACATCGACTGGCAGGCCGGCAACGGCGGCGAGGCGCTGGCCGACGCGATCGACGCGGTGCTCAAGAAGATCGCCCGCAAGTATCGCGAATACGGCATCAGCGAGAAGCCCTACGTGGTCGTGAAGGCCGATGCGGGCACCGCCGGCCGTGGCGTGATGACGATCCACGACGCGTCCGAGATCGGCGGCATGACCAAGCTCGAGCGCGCGCAGATGTCCGAAACCAAGGCCGGGCTGCCGGTGCGCGACGTGATCGTGCAGGAAGGCGTGTACACGTTCGAGCGGATCGGCGACGACGTGGCCGAGCCGGTGGTCTACATGATCGACCGCTACGTGGTGGGCGGCTTCTACCGCACCCACTCGGCGCGCGAGCGCGACCAGAACCTCAACGCGCCCGGCATGCACTACGTGCCGCTCGGCTTCGAGCACACGGCGCTGCCCGACGCGCACGCGAAGCCGGGCGCCGCGCCGCCGAACCGCTTCTATATGTATGGCGTGGTGGGCCGGCTCGGCCTGCTCGCTTCGTCGATCGAGCTCGAAAAGACCGATCCCGAGGCGATCCAGGTCTGACGCGCCGCCGCCCGATCGCCCGACATCACAGGATTCGCATGGACATTCTCTTTATCGCCGACCCGCTGGATCGCTTCAAGATCTACAAGGACACGACCTACTCGATGATGGCCGAGGCCGCGCGGCGCGGCCACGCGATCTACGCGTGCGAGCCGCAGCAACTGGCCTGGTCGGGCAGTTCGGTCGAGGCCGACGTGCGGCGCGTGACGATCGTCGGCGATCCGGCCGATCTGCACCGCGACGTGTGGTTCGAGGCCGCCGCGCCCGAATCGCGCGCGCTGACCGCGTTCGGCGCGGTGCTGATGCGCAAGGATCCGCCGTTCGACATGGAATACGTCACGTCGACCTGGCTGCTCGAAGTGGCCGAGCGCGCCGGCGCGAAGATCGTCAACCGCCCGCAGGCGATTCGCGACCATTCGGAAAAGGTCGCGATCGGCGAATTCCCGCAGTTCGTCGCGCCCACGCTGGTCACGCGCGATGCCGCGCGGCTGCGCGCGTTCCATGCCGAGCACGGCGACGTGATCGTCAAGCCGCTCGACGGGATGGGCGGGATGGGCGTGTTCCGCGTCAAGGCCGACGGCATGAACCTCGGTTCGATCATCGAGATGCTCGGCGAGGACGGCAAGCGCTCGCTGATGATTCAGAAGTTCATTCCCGAGATCAAGGCCGGCGACAAGCGCATCCTGCTGATCGGTGGCGAGCCGGTGCCGTATTCGCTCGCGCGCATTCCGCAGGGCAACGAGGTGCGCGGCAACCTGGCCGCGGGCGGCATCGGCGTGGCGCAGCCGCTGACCGAGCGCGACCGCGAGATCGCCGCCGCGCTCGGGCCGGTGCTGGCCGCACGCGGCCTGCTGCTGGTCGGGCTCGACGCGATCGGCGACTGGCTCACCGAAGTCAACGTCACGAGCCCCACCTGCTTCCGCGAGATCATGGAGCAGACCGGCTTCGACGTGGCCGGCATGTTCGTCGACGCGCTGGAGCGCCTGGTCGGCTGAGCATCATCGGTATTGCCGGCGGCGGCCGCGCAGGTCCCCCGCCGCCGGATCGGTAGCGGGGCTACGCCAATGTGGAGTGGCCCCGAAATCGGCCTGCTACAATGCCCGCACGCCCGGTAGGTCTACTCGTGGCTTCAGGTCCGGCGGTCGGGCCGACATTGTTGCAAGGTTGACATGGCAGGCATCCTGATCATCGCTCATGCTCCGCTCGCCACCGCATTGCGGGAGTGCATTTCCCACATCTATGGCGGGCTGCCCGCGCGCATCGGCGCCATCGATGTGATGGCGGACAACGATCCCACTCAAGTCATGGCGTACGCCCATTCCGAAATCGCGCGGCTGCGCGAGGAAAACGGCGTGCTCGTGCTGACCGACATGTACGGCGCAACGCCGGCCAACATCGCCGGCCAGCTCGCGAAGCTCGACGGCGTGCGCGTGCTCGCCGGCGTCAATCTGCCGATGCTGGTGCGCTCGGTCTGCTACCGCACCACGCCGATCGACACGCTCGTCGAGAAGGCGCTGGCCGGCTCGACCAAGGGCATTCACGAAGTGGCGGCCGGCACGCCGCCGCCGCGTCCCGGCCTGGGCTGCGGCGAGTGCGCGCCGATTCCGCCCGAACCCAAACCGCAAACCGAAACGCATTAGCCAGCGGCCGCCTCGCGCGGCCGCCAGGTTTCCCTCCGCCGGCGCGCGGGCGCCGGCTGTCTCCACCTGAACGGAACACCATGCTTCAGCAAGAAACGACCATCGTGAACAAATTGGGGCTGCATGCTCGCGCGTCGGCCAAGCTGACCCAGCTGGCCGGCAACTTCCAGTCGGAAGTCTGGATGACCCGCAATGGCCGGCGCATCAATGCGAAAAGCATCATGGGCGTCATGATGCTGGCGGCCGGCATCGGCAGCACGGTGACCATCGAAACCGAAGGCCCGGACGAGCAGGAAGCGATGACGGCGCTGCTCGGCCTGATCGCCGACAAGTTCGGCGAAGGCCAGTAAGGCCTGCTTGCCGCCGGCGCACCGCCGGCCGGTTCGGAATCCGGAATGCCGCGTGATCTCACGCGGCATTTCTCTTTATTCAGACAACAGATCATTGTTGGCGGATGCTGCGGCGCATGCAGCCACGCGGGGCGTGCGGAATTTATAATCGGGAGTCGGGGTCATATGCGCAGCGCGGCGGTGGGCCGCGGCAGACCGGACTCACAGGAGGTGCGCGTGTCGTTCACGCTGCAGGGAATTCCCGTTTCGAGAGGTATCGCGATCGGACGTGCGTATTTGATCGCGCCGGCGGCGCTCGACGTCGCGCATTACCTCGTCGAGGCGCAGCAGGTCGACGCCGAAGTCGACCGCCTGCGCGCGGCCTTGCTGGCCGTGCGCGGCGAGCTCGATGCGCTGCGCGCCGACCTGACCGAAGACACGCCGAGCGAAGTGGCGGCGTTCATCGACGTGCATTCGATGATCCTCAACGACGCCATGCTCGTGCAGGAAACCATCGACCTGATCCGCAACCGGCGCTACAACGCGGAATGGGCGCTGACCGAGCAGCTCGACGTGATCGTCGGCCATTTCGACGACATCGAGGACGAGTATCTGCGCGAGCGCAAGGCGGACATCGAGCAGGTGGTCGAGCGCGTGCTGAAGGCGCTGGCCGGTGCGCCGTCGGCGTCGCAGGCGTTGGGCGGCGCGGCCAGTTGCAAGGACGACATGATCGTGGTGGCCCACGACATCGCGCCGGCCGACATGATGCAGTTCAAGAACCAGGCGTTCCGCGCGTTCGTCACCGATCTCGGCGGGCGCACCTCGCACACGGCGATCGTTGCGCGCAGCCTCGGCATTCCGGCGTCGGTCGGCGTGCAGCAGGCAAGCGCGCTGATCCGCCAGAACGACGTGATCATCGTCGATGGCGATCAGGGCATCGTGATCGTCGATCCCGCACCGATCGTGCTCGAGGAGTATTCGTACCGGCAATCGGAGAAGGCGCTCGAACAGCGCAAGCTGCAGCGGCTGAAGTTCTCGCCGACGCAAACGCTCTGCGGCACCAAGATCGAACTGCTCGCCAATATCGAATTGCCCGACGACGCGAAAACCGCCGTGGACGCCGGCGCCGTGGGCGTGGGCCTGTTCCGCACCGAGTTCCTGTTCATGAACGACGTGCACGCGCTGGCCGAGGAGGAGGAGCAGTTCAACGCCTACCGCCGCGCCGTCGAGCTGATGAACGGCATGCCGGTGACGATCCGCACGATCGACGTGGGCGCCGACAAGCCGCTCGACGCGCACGACGAGGGCTACGAAACGGCGCCGAACCCGGCGCTCGGGCTGCGCGCGATCCGCTGGAGCCTGTCCGAGCCGCAGATGTTCCTGACGCAGTTGCGCGCGATCCTGCGTGCGTCGGCCACGGGGCCGGTCAAGATCCTGATCCCGATGCTCGCGCACGCGCAGGAGATCGACCAGACGCTCGACCTGATCCGCGAGGCCAAGCGCCAGCTCGACGATGCGGGTCTGGCCTACGATCCGAACGTGCGGGTCGGCGCGATGATCGAGATCCCGGCGGCCGCGATCGCGGTGCCGCTGTTCCTCAAGCGCGTCGATTTCCTGTCGATCGGTACCAACGATCTGATCCAGTACACGCTGGCGATCGATCGCGCCGACAACGAAGTCGCGCACCTGTACGACCCGCTGCATCCGGCCGTGCTGCACCTGATCGCGTTCACGCTGCGCGAGGCCAAGCGCGCCGGCGTGCCGGTGTCGGTGTGTGGCGAAATGGCCGGCGATCCGGCGATGACGCGCCTGCTGCTCGGCATGGGCCTGACCGAGTTCTCGATGCATCCGAGCCAACTGCTGGTGGTCAAGCAGGAAATCCTGCGCGCGCACCTGAAGGCGCTGGAGAAGCCGACGGCCGACGTGCTGGCGTCCTACGAACCGGAAGACGTGCAGCTCGCGCTCAAGCAGTTGTCGTCGGCCGAGCCGAAGGCCGATATGGCGGCCTGAGCGCTGTCCTTTTCACGGCGCAAAACAAAACGGCGGCGCATCGTTTCGATGTGCCGCCGTTTTGTTTTGCGCGCGCCGCGCCGTTGGCCGAACCGCCGGCGTTCAGTGCCGGCCGCCGCACACCGGGCAGTCGGGCTGCCGCGCGATGCGCATCGTGTTCCATTCCATGCGCAACGAATCGAGCATCATCAGGCGGCCCACCAGCGGCTCGCCGATGCCGCCGATCACGCGCAGCGCCTCGGCCGCCTGCATCGCGCCGATGATGCCGACGGTCGGCGCGAACACGCCCATCGTCGAGCAGGCCGTTTCCTCGAACGGCTGATCCTCGGGAAACACGCAGGCGTAGCAGGGCGAGGCCGGATCGCGGAAATCGAACGTGCTGATCTGGCCGTCGAAGCGCAGCGCCGCGCCCGACACGAGCGGCACGCCATGCGTGGCGCAGGCGCGGTTGATCGCGTGGCGCGTGGCGAAGTTGTCGCTGCAGTCGAGCACGACGCTCGCGCGCGGCACGGCGGCATCGAGCCAGGTCGCATCGGCGCGCGCGGCCACGGCGTGCACCGTTACCTCGGGGTTGAGCCGCGCGAGCGCCGCGCGGCCCGACGCCACCTTGGGCTGGCCGATCGATTCGGTGACGTGCAGGATCTGCCGTTGCAGGTTGGTCAGGTCGACCGTGTCGGCGTCCACCAGCGTGATCGTGCCGACGCCGGACGCCGCCAGATACATCGCGGCCGGCGAGCCGAGGCCGCCGGCGCCGATCACGAGCGCGTGCGCCTCGAGAAAGCGCTGTTGCGCCTCGATGCCGATCTCGTCGACGAGGATATGGCGGGAATAGCGGAGCAGTTGTTCGTCGTTCATCGCGGGGCGGATTGGGAGCCGAGCCTGGCCTTGGCCGCTATTTTAGGCGCGTTCGCGGCGCGGTTGCCCGGCAGGGCGCCGGTGCGCGAACCGGCTGCACGAAAACAAACGGGCCACCGCGGCAGCGCCGCGATGGCCCGTTGCAGGCTGGGCGACCGGCTTACTTGGTCGCCGAGGCCGGCTTGGCTGCCGCCGGCTTGGCCGGCGTGGTGGCCTTCGGCGCCGAAGCCGACGGCGCGGCTGCGCCTGCCGTCAGCGGCTTCGAGGTGCTTTCGGCCAGCAGCGACTTCGATTCCTGAACCGGCTTGCCTTCGAGCTTCGCCAGCGCCTGCTGGAGCATGAAGTCGTCGGCGCTGCCGAATTCGACCGGCTTGCGATTGCGATCCTTCTCGCGCTGCTCCGGCGTCTTCTTGTCGTTCTGCTCTTCGAGAATGCGGAGCTGGTCGAGGCGGCGCTGTTCGCGGGCTTCGAGTTCCTTCTTCTCGTTCGGATCCTGCGTGTTCGCGAGGTGGTTCGTGTAATCCACTTCGCGCGTGACGAGCACGTCGTCCGGATCGCCGTCGGCGAACTGATCGACCGGGATATCCGGCACGATGCCCTTGTTCTGGATCGAGCGGCCGCTCGGCGTGTAGTAGTACGCCGTGGTCAGACGCAGGCCGGTGTCGGCCGTCAGCGGACGCACGGTTTGCACCGAGCCCTTGCCGAACGTGGTCTTGCCCATGATCTGCGCGCGATGCGAATCCTGCAGCGCGCCGGCGACGATTTCCGATGCCGACGCCGAGTAGGCGTTGGTCAGCACGATCATCGGCACGGTCTTGAAGATGGCCGGCAGGTTCTTCAGCGGATCGGAATCGAAAGTCGGCAGACGATAGTTGTCGTAATCGTCGCGATAGACCTGCTTCGAATCGGGGATCTGGCCGTTGGTCGACACCACCACCGAGTTCGGCGGCAGGAACGCGCCGGCCACGCCGACCGCGCTCTGCAGCAGGCCGCCGCCGTTGTTGCGCAGATCGACCACGAGGCCCTTCAGGTTCGGCTGCTGACGCGCGATGTCCTGCAGGCGGGCTGCGAGATCGGGCGTGGTGCGTTCCTGGAAGCTCGTGATGCGGATGTAGGCGTAGCCCGGATCCAGCATCTTCATCTTCACGCTCTGCACCTTGATGATGGCGCGCGTGACGGACACCGGGAAGGTGCGGTCGTCGGTCTTGCGGAAGATGGTCAGCGTGACCTTGGTGCCCGGATCGCCGCGCATCTGCTTGACGGCCTTGTCGAGCGTCATGCCGCGCACGGGCTTGTCGTTGATGCGGGTGATCAGGTCGCCCGGACGGATGCCGGCGCGGAACGCGGGCGTGTCTTCGATCGGCGAGATGACCTTCACGAGGCCGTCTTCCTGCGAGATCTCGATGCCCAGGCCGGCGAAGCTGCCCTTGGTCTGCTCTTGCAGTTCCTGGTAATCGGTCTTGTCGAGATAGGACGAGTGCGGGTCGAGGCTCGACACCATGCCCTTGATGGCCGCCGTCAGCAGCTTCTTGTCGTCGACCGGTTCGACGTATTCGCGCTTGATCTGGCCGAACACCTCGGCGAACAGCCGCAGTTGGTCGAGCGGCAGCGGCGTCGTGATCGTGGCTTGCTGGGCGGACGCCGAGATTTGGAGCGTCGCGAAAACACCGGTGGCAAGGCCCGCGGCAACGAGGCCGATATTCTTCAATTTCATTCGCATAGGATCGTGTGCGTCGGAAAGCGCGTGTGGCTATGGCTTGAAGGTGTGAGGACGGTCAAGTATATCCCCGATCGTCGGGAAGCTTCGCCGTGGCGGGCGAAAGCCGTGACGAAGCGGGTTCGACAGCGGCGGCGCGGCGGGGTTCGCGCGAATTTTCGGTAACCCGCGCCGGGCGCGTTTCGGTGCGATTCGGCGCGATGGCGGGCGGCTCGCGCCGCCGCGAAACGGCCGGCTGGCGCGAAGCTGACGCGCGGCTGGCAGACGCGACCGGAGCCGCATCGTGCCGGCCGCGCGGCGGCACGCACTTACTTCGACTTGCCCTGCTGCGCGACGGCGGCTTGCGCGGCCGCGATGGCGGCCTGGTCGCCGAGGTAGTAATGCTTGATCGGCTTGAGGTTCTCGTCGAGTTCGTAGACGAGCGGCACGCCGTTCGGGATGTTCAGGCCGACGATGTCCGCATCCGAAATGCCGTCGAGATACTTGATCAGCGCGCGCAGCGAGTTGCCGTGCGCGGCGATCAGCACCTGCTTGCCGGCCTTGACCGCCGGGGCGATCGACTCGTTCCACAGCGGCAGCACGCGGGCCACGGTGTCCTTCAGGCATTCGGTGAGCGGCAACTGCTCGCGCGGCACCTTGGCATAGCGCGGATCGGCGAACGGCGCGCGTTCGTCGGTGGCCTCGAGCGCCGGCGGCGGCGTGTCGTAGCTGCGGCGCCAGACGAGCACCTGTTCGTCGCCGAACTTGGCGGCCGTCTCGGCCTTGTTCAGGCCCGACAGCGCGCCGTAGTGGCGTTCGTTGAGGCGCCAGGTGTGAACCACCGGCAGATACATCTGGTCCATCTGATCCTGCACGTGCCACAGCGTGCGGATCGCGCGCTTGAGCACCGACGTGTAGGCGATGTCGAACGCGTAGCCGGCTTCCTTCAGCAGGACGCCGGCCTGGCGCGCCTCGTTGTTGCCCTGTTCGGTCAGGTCGACGTCGACCCAGCCGGTGAAGCGGTTTTCCTTGTTCCAGGTCGATTCGCCGTGGCGGATGAGAACGAGCTTGTACATAGCGATAGCTTGCAGGTCGGTAGTAAGGAAGCGGGCCGGACGGCGCGTCCGTGACGGGGGGCGCCATCGTGTCAGACGGTTATTTTATAATGGCGGGATTGTCCTTTTCGATTTCTCTTTTTAGCGGCGGATCCTCCGTGACGTTCTTTACCGATTACTTCAACCTTGCGCTCATCGCGATCCTGCTCGTTTCGGGCGGCCTGCTGGTCTTCCCGACGCTGCGGCGCGGGAGCGGCGGCCTGTCGAGCGCCGAGGCGACCCAACTGATCAACCGCCGCAACGCGATCGTCATCGATTTGCGGCCGTCCGCCGACTATGCTGCCGGTCACCTGCCGGCGGCCCGCTCGGTGCAATACGCCGAGCTGTCGGCGAAGCTGGGGCAGGTCGCCAAGAACAAGAGCGCACCGTTGCTGCTGGTCTGCCAGAACGGCCAGCAATCGAACAAGGCGGCCAAGGTCGCGCGCGAAGCCGGCTACGGCGAAGTCCATGTGCTGCAAGGCGGCGTCGCCGAGTGGCAGAAGGCCGGCATGCCGGTCGTCAAACAAGGAGTGGCGAAGTGAACAAAGTGGTCATGTACAGCACGCAGGTCTGCCCGTATTGCATGATGGCCGAGCGCCTGCTGAAGCAGCGTGGCGTCGAGCTGATCGAGAAGGTGCTGATCGACAAGGAACCCGCGCGCCGCGCCGAGATGATGGAGCGCACCGGTCGCCGCACCGTGCCGCAGATCTACATCGGCGAAACGCACGTCGGCGGTTACGACGACCTGGCGAAACTCGATCGCGAAGGCGGCCTGCAGCCGCTTCTGGAAGCCGCCTGATTCCGGCAGAATGACGCCTCCCGGGCGCCGGGGCGGGGCAACGTGCCGTGCGGGCATGTCAAGACAATCGGGTGGCCGGAGGAAACCGGCCGCCGTCATATCTTTTTTAGGGAGCCAACATGTCCGACGTCGAAAACCAGCCGTTCTTCAACATTCAGCGCATTTACCTGAAGGATCTCTCGCTCGAGCAGCCGAATTCGCCGGCGATCTTCCTCGAACAGGACATGCCGTCGGTTGAAGTGGAAGTCGACGTGAAGGCCGAACGTCTGGCCGAAAGCGTGTACGAAGTGATCGTGTCGGGTACCGTCACGGCGAAGGTGAAGGACAAGGTCGCGTTCCTGATCGAAGCCAAGCAGGCCGGCATTTTCGACATCCGCAACATCCCGGAAGAGCAGCTCGATCCGCTGGTCGGCATCGCCTGCCCGACGATCCTGTTCCCGTACCTGCGTTCGAACATCGCCGACGCGATCACGCGCGCCGGTTTCCCGCCGATCCACCTCGCGGAAATCAACTTCCAGGCGCTCTACGAGCAACGCCTCGCGCAGATCGCCCAGCAGCAGGGCGGCGCCGCCAACGGCGCGCCGAACGGCACGACGCTGAACTGAGCGCTTCCCACGAACCGGTGCTGGGTCTATGAAAGTCGCTGTTCTCGGCGCCGGTGCGTGGGGCACCGCGCTTGCCGCGCATCTGGCCGCGCGGCACGATACGCTGTTGTGGGCGCGCGATCGCGCGCTCCTCTCGGGGCTGTCCGCCCATCATGAAAATGCCCGCTATCTGCCCGGCGTGCCGCTGCCGGCGGCGTTGCGCTGCGAGCCCGATCTCGCGGTCGCGCTCGACCATGCGGCGTCCGACGACGCGCTCTGCGTGATCGGCGCGCCCGTGGCCGGGCTGCGCGCGCTGTGCGCCGCGATGCGCGCCGCGCCGCGCGTGCCGGCGCACGTGATCTGGGTGTGCAAGGGCTTCGAATCCGAAACGGAATTGATGCCGCATCAAATGATCGCCGAAGCGCTGCCGGGGCATGCGAGCCACGGCGTGCTGTCGGGGCCGAGCTTCGCGCGCGAGGTGGCGCAGGGCCTGCCGGTCGCGCTGACGGTGGCCAGCAGCTCGGCGGCGTGCCGCGACCGCACGCTCGAGGCGTTCCATCACGGCGCGATGCGCATCTACACCGGCGACGATGTGGTGGGCGTCGAGGTGGGCGGGGCGGTCAAGAACGTGCTGGCGATCGCCACCGGCATCGCCGACGGGCTCGGGCTGGGCCTGAACGCGCGCGCCGCGCTGATCACGCGTGGGCTGGCCGAGATGTCGCGGCTCGGCGTGGCGCTCGGCGGCCGTGCCGAAACGTTCACGGGCCTGACGGGCCTGGGCGACCTGATCCTGACCGCCACCGGCGATCTGTCGCGCAATCGCAAGGTCGGCCTGCAATTGGCCGCCGGCTTGTCGCTCGACGAGATCCTCGCCGCGCTCGGCCATGTGGCCGAAGGCGTGCGCTGCGCCCGCGCGGTGCTGGCGCTGGCCCGTGCGCAGTCGATCGACATGCCGATCACCGAGGCGGTTTGCAGCGTGCTGTTCGAGGGCGTGGCCGCACGCGACGCCGTGAACGGGCTGCTGCGCCGCGACGCCAAGGCCGAGTGAAGGTGGGCAGCCGCAAGGGCTGCCCTGGTGGCCGGATCGGGCATGAACGCTGCCCGATCGGCTGCCGTCGCCAGTTTGGCGATGCTTGGTGAAATTCCGGCAAATTTCGCGATTTCGTGTTGATCGGTGCGCAATGTCGCGCAATGCGCCGTCGCGTCCGATCGGGGCGGTTGCGCGGCCATCCACGTAAAACGCAACAAACGGTTCCATTTCTAGCGCCGCACGATCATCGCGCCTACGCTTGCCTTATCGAGATTGCCCCGATGGGAGGCCTGCATGCTCACGATCGGTTCGACGCGCATCGAAGCGCGCGTGGTCGACATCACCACCCTGACGGTCGATGCGATCGTCAACGCGGCGAACGAATCGCTGCTCGGCGGCGGCGGCGTGGACGGCGCGATCCATCGCGCGGCCGGCCCCGAACTGCTGGCCGAATGTCAGACCCTGGGCGGTTGCGCGACCGGCGATGCGAAGCTCACGCACGGCTACCGGTTGCCGGCGCGGCATGTGATTCATACGGTCGGCCCGGTGTGGCACGGGGGGATGTCGGGCGAGGCCGAGCAGCTTGCCGCGTGCTACCGGCGCTCGCTCGAAGTGGCCGCCGCGGCCGGTTGCGCGTCGCTGGCGTTCCCGGCGATCAGCTGCGGCGTGTACCGGTTTCCGCCCGAGGCCGCCACCGCGATCGCGGTCAGCACGGTGGTGTCGATGCTGCCGGGCGCGGGCTTCACGCGCATCGTGTTCGCCTGCTTCGACGACCACATGCTCGATCTCTACAACGCCGAACTCGCGCGGCTCTGACGCCGCGCCGCGTCACTCGCCGCCTTCGAAGCCGGCCTGACGCCACGCTTCGAACACCACCACCGCCACCGTATTCGACAGATTGAGGCTGCGATTGCCGGGCCGCATCGGCAGACGCACGCGTTGCTCGTTCGGAAAGCGCGCGAGCAGCGCCTCGCTGAGCCCGCGCGTTTCCGCGCCGAACACGAACCAGTCGCCCGGCGTGAACGCGTGATCGTGGAAGCGGCCCGAGCCGCGCGTGGTGAACGCGAACAGGCGCGCCGGGTCGGGCGTTTCCTTGTCGAGGAACGCGTCCCAGTCGCGATGCACGTTCATCTGCGCGTATTCGTGATAATCGAGGCCGGCGCGGCGCAGCTTCGCGTCGTCGAGCGGGAAGCCGAGCGGCTCGATCAGATGCAGCCGCGCGCCGGTGTTCGCGCACAGGCGGATCACGTTGCCGGTGTTCGGCGGGATTTCGGGTTCGACGAGTACGACGTTGAACATGTTCGGTTCCGGTTCGTTGATGCGTGATGCGATGTAAGTGTGCAGCGCGGGCCGGCGCGCGTCTGGCCGCGCCGGCCCCGTCAATCCTTCGCGGTGCGCAGCGCGACGTAATTCGTCACGCGCCGCGCGCCCGCCGCCTTCAGCCGTGCGGCCAGCGCGTCGAGCGTGGCGCCGGAGGTCATGACGTCGTCGACCACGCCGACATGCAGCCCGAGCACCTCGCCCGCCACGGCGAATGCGCCCGCGACGTTCGCGCGCCGCGCCGCCTCGTCGAGCCGAGATTGCGGCGCGGTGTGCACGGTGCGCGCCACGAG
>NZ_JAAGPF010000188.1 GCF_017104645.1 Burkholderia sp. Ac-20379 | reverse complement strand
CCTTGGCGGCGGCCTTCGCGCGCGCCGCATCGGCATCGGTCACGAGAAACACGGCGCGCCCGCCCAGCGCCTGGCCGAGCTTGGCGACCGCCTGCTCGGCCACCGGGTTCGACTCGCTGGCCGGCAACAGGGCCAGCAGATCGGTCTGCAGCGGCGATGGGCCGGCCACGAAACGCCAGACGCAAACCAGCACGGCCGCGAGCGCGACCGCCAGCCACGCGGCGCCCCAGCGCCCGCGTCGCGGCGTCTTGCCGGCCGGGCTCATCAGCGCGCCTCCAGCCAGGCGCGTTCCTGCCCGGACGGTGCGGCGACCCGCGCGGTTCCGTTGAATTCGAGCGTCGTCCGGTTGCCGTTGGCATAGCCGATCTCGAGCGTGTTCAGGAATTCGCCGCCGGTCATCCGCAAGACGCCCAGCGCCTGGCGAACCTGCGGCTGGTTCGGCCGCAACGTCATGCGCCAGCGCGCGGGCGTGCCGCTCGCCTCCACGTCGAACTGGGAATACAGCGCCGACAGATCGCCCGACAACATGCCGCGCATCATCTGCGACACCTGCGCCACGCCGCGCCCGCCGCCGCTCGCAGGCACCGCCTGCCCGCTCGCGTCGATCTCGCGCACGCCGCCGTCGGTGATCGCATAGGTGGCGCGGTAAGGCGTCTCGATGCGCCAGACGATGCCCAGCGCGCGGTCGATCAGCATCGATCCGGTGCTGACGAGCGGCCGGTTCATCGCGGCGAGCGTTTGCGTCTGCGTGAAGTGCGAACGTATCGTGCCGGCGCGGGCCAACTGCTGCGTCACGGCGCTCACGAGCGAGGCCGGCGCGGGTGACGCGGGCGATGGTTCGGCTGCGCGCGCATCGGCCGCGATCGAGAGGCAGCCGACGGCCACGACGACGACGGCCGCGCAGCTTGCACCGATGACGCGCGCCGCGATCCGGCCCGACCGGCTCAGGCCCATGCCGCCTCCACGCGCGCGACCAGCGCCGGCGGCGAAACGAACTGGGTTTCCTGCGTGGCGGCCTCGACGGCGAGCTGCACCGTGTAGCCCTTGGTCAGGCGCTGGCCGGTGGCCATGTCGACCACCTCGTAGCCGATCTTCAGGCGGTTCTCGAACTCGAGCAGCGTCGCGCGCACTTCGAGCCGCTGGCCGTAGACGGCCGGTCGCACGTATTTCAGATGCACCTCGACCACCGGCCACACGTAGCCCGAGGCCTGCATCGCCGGATAGTCGTAGTCGATCGCGCGCAGCAGCGCCGCGCGGCCGCTTTCGAAATACTTGAGATAGTGGCCGTGCCAGCAGACGTTCATCGCATCGACGTCGTGGAACGGCACCTCGACGGGCGCGGCGGCGCGAATCGCGGGCCGGGCGCCGCTCATGCGGCCTCCGCGCCGATCGGCTCGCAGCCGGCCAGACGGGCCGTCAGCGCGCGCAGTTCGGCTTCGAGCGGGCGATCCTCCTCGACCAGCGGCGAGCCGCGATCGATCTCCGCCACGAACGCCCGCAACGCGGCCGGCAGCGCCGCCTCCGGCGTCATCCGCCGGCGCAGACGCACGGCCTGCACGGTCGCCAGCGTGTGCGCCGCCGCCACCTGCTCGGTCAGTTCGAGCACGCGCAGGCAATCGCGCGCGGCGATGGTGCCCATGCTGACCTTGTCCTGATTGTGCGATTCGGTCGAGCGCGAGAACACGCTGGCCGGCATCGTCAGCTTGAGCGCCTCGGCCGTCCAGGCCGAACTCGAGATCTGCACGGCCTTGAAGCCGTGATTGATCGGCGCGCGCGCCGGTGTGGCGCCCGTCAGGTTGCGCGGCAGGCCGTTGCTGAACTTTTCGTCGACCAGCAGCGCGAGCTGCCGATCCATCAGGTCGGCGAGGTTCGCCACCGCCGTCTTCAGCGCATCCATCGCGAACGCGATGTGGCCGCCGTAGAAGTTGCCGCCGTGCAGCACGCGGCCGGCGTCGGGATCGATCAGCGGGTTGTCGTTGGCGCTGTTCAGCTCGTTCTCGATGTCGCGGCGCATCCAGCTCAGCGCGTCGCGCGTCACGCCGATCACGTGCGGCGCGCAGCGCACCGAATAGCGATCCTGCAGACGGCGCTCGGCCGACGTCTCGCGGCCGGCCAGATCGTCGCGGATCCACGCGGCCGCCTCGGCCTGCCCCGCGTGCGGCTTGGCCTCGAACAGCATCGCGTCGAAGTGTTCGGCCCGGCCGTCGAGCGCCACCGTGGTCAGCGCGGTCAGGCGCGCGACGAGACGCGTCAGGTAATCCGCGCGGGCGAACGCCAGGCAGGCCAGCCCCGTCATCACGGCCGTGCCGTTCATCAGCGCCAGGCCTTCCTTCGGCGCCAGCGCGAGCGGCGCGCGATCCAGCGCGCGCCAGACGGCGTCGGCCGGCTGCTCGCGGCCGTCGAAATGCACCGTGCGCTCGCCGGCCAGCGCGGCGGCGACGTAGGACAGCGGCGTCAGATCGCCGCTCGCGCCGACCGAGCCCTCGGACGGAATCCGCGGCAGGATCCGGTGATTGACGAGATCGGCCAGCCGTTCGAGCAGCAGCAGGCGCACGCCGGAATAGCCGTAGGCGAGCGACGTGAGCCGCGCGGCGACGATCGCGAGCGTCTGCGCATCGTCGAACCACGCGCCCATGCCGCAGCCGTGATACCGCGTCAGTTGCAACGGCAGCGCCTCGACCAGCGCGGGCGGCACTTCCACCACGCAGGCGTCGCCGTATCCGGTCGTCACGCCGTAGATCGTGCCGCCGCCGGCCAGGTAATCGCGCAGCCAGGCCGCGCCGCGCTCGATGCGGGCCCGCCAGTCGGCGCGCTCGCACAGCGCCACCGGCGCGCCGCGCGAGATCGCCACCACGTCCTCGATCGACAGGTGACGGCCGCCGATCACGACGGACGACAGCGCCGTGGCGCGAGCGGGTGCGTTCAGATCATGTTCGGCCACGAGGCGCTCCATCGGGCCGCGCCCAGAAATCGAAGAAATTGAACCATTGATAAGGCGCCTTGCGGCAGTAGTGTTCGAGCCGCGACGCGTAGCGTTGCGCCCACTGCGCAACGTGCACGGCGCGCTCGCGGCGCGGCAGTTCGATGCGTTCGGCGAACGGCTCGAAATAGAGGCGGTAGTCGGCGCCTTCCTTCAGGCAGAAGAACAGATAGACGGGGCAGCCGAGCGCATGGGCCAGCACGTAGGGCCCTTGCGCGAACGCGGCGTCCGCATCGAGGAAGCGCGCCTCGACGGTCTTGCCGCCGTCGCGCGGCGGCACGCGATCGCCGACGATCACGAGCAGTTCGCCGGCGTCGATGCGGGACTGCATCATGATCGCGGTATCGGGCCCGAAGTCGGACACCTCGACCAGATGCTCGCTGAAATCGGGGTTGGCATCGGCCAGCACGCTGTTGAAGCGCTTGGCGTGCTCGGTATAGACGATCGCGGTCACCTTCGCCTTCACGTCGCGCCGCGCCAGCGCGCGCGTCATCTCGAGGTTGCCGAGATGCGCGCCGATCACCAGCGCGCCGCGCCCGCTCGCGGCCCACGCATCGAACGCGTCCGTCTCGTCGAAGCGCACGCGCAGGCGCCCCACCCCGCCCGACCACGCGACGAATTTGTCGAACCCCGACTGCGCGAAGCTCAGCATGTGCCGGTAACTGCTGCGCCAGCCCGGCGCGGGCGCCGCGCCGCCGGCGTCCATCGCTTCGAGGCGCCGGAAATAGCCCTGCGAGGCCAGCCGCGCGGTGCGGTTCGTCAGCACGAAGTACGCGACGATCGGGTAAAGCCAGAGCGACGCGAAACGCGTGCCGAACCACCGGCAAGCGAGCGCGAGCAGCGCCATGCCGAGGCGGCTGCCGCGCTCGGGCGTGCGCCACCACGACCGCTTGCCCCGCGCCGCGCCGCGCGGCCCCGCCAGACGCCGCGCCAGCAGCCAGGGCGCGCGCATCAGCATGCCGAACACGAGCCGCGTGTGGCTGGTGCTGATGCGCACGTTGTCCCAGACCATGTCGAAGTGCGACACGCCGTACTCGGGGTAGACGACGCGCGTCGCGATCGTGCGGAACGGCAAGCCGCGCCAGTGCAGCCGCACCAGGATCTCGCTGTCGAAGCACATGCGCGTCGGCAGGCCGACGTCGTCGATCAGGCGGCAGACCGCGTCGAGCGGATACAGGCGAAAGCCGCACATCGCGTCGGGAATGTCGAGCGAGAGCGTCTCGATCCAGACCCAGACATGGGTCAGGTAACGGCCGTACAGCCGGGCCTTCGGCACGCTGGCGTCGAAGCGCGGGCGGCCCAGCACCACGGCGCCGGGCTCCGCCTGCGCCGCGGCGACGAACGCCGGCACGTCGGCCGCGTCGTGCTGGCCGTCGGCGTCGATCTGGATCGCATGCGTGTGGCCGGCTGCGCGCGCCGCGCGCAGCCCGGCCATCACCGCCGCGCCCTTGCCGCCGTTGGCCGGCAGACGCAGCAGCGTCATGCGCTCGCCGTAGTGCCCGGCCAGCGCGCTCAACGTGGCCTGGGTCGCGAGATCGCTGCCGTCGTCCACCACGATCATCGGCAGGCCGTGCACGGCGAGACGCGCGAGCGTCCCGCCGATGGCCGCGCCATGGTTGTAGATCGGGATGACGATGCTGATCGACGGCGTCATGGCGTCTCCGCGTAGACGAGCGCGCCGGACGTGCAATCGCGCTCGCCGAGACGGAACGCGAAACGCACGCGGCGGCGCTCGGCGTCGTGCGCGAGGCTCAGCACGAGCACGGCGCCGGGCAGCACCGGCGCCTTGAATTTCAGATGCTCGACCGATCGCACCGCATCGAACGCCACGATCTCGCGGCGCGCGATCCGCACCGCCCAATCGATCTGCACCACGCCCGGCAGGATCGGGCAACCGGGAAAATGCCCGGCGAAGTGCGCAAGCGACGGCGGCACGCGCAGTTCGGCATGCCAGCCGTTCGCGTCGCGCCATTCGGCCAGCCGCTCATAGCCTTCCGGCGCGGGCGCGAACGCCGCGGCGATCGCGGCGGCCGGCAGCTTGCCGCGCGCATCGAACGGCATGGCCAGCCGGAAGCGCCAGTGGCGCGGCAGCGCGGCGGGATCGAAGTAGCCGCCGAGATCGCGGCGCAAGGTGGCCGCCACGGCGAGCCGCCCCTGTTCGCGCAGCGCCGTCTCGCCGGCCTCGCTCAACACCGCCACCACGCCGATCCGCTCGCGCGACGCGCCGTCCACGCGCGTGGCGGCCGCCTGCGCGATGAACCGGTGCTCGACGATGCGGGCTTCGAGTTGCGGCAGCGACACCCGCTTGCCGTCGAGCTTGACGACGCGGTCCAACCGCCCGGTCAGCGCGAAACGGCCGTCGGCATCGAGCCGGATCGAATCGTCGGTGCGATGCCAGTCGTCGTGGCCCAGATGCGCCGAGCGCAGGCTCAGCGCGCCGTCGTCGTCGCGGCGCACCGCGATGCCCGCCAGCGGCTGCCAGCTTTCGGCCTGGTCCTGACGCCGCCAGGCGATGCCGCCGGTTTCGGTGCTGCCGAAAATCTCGAGCGGCGCCATGCCGAACGCCGCGGCGTAGGCCTGCGCCGTGTCCGATGCCAGCGGGCCGCCCGACGAGAAGAAACGCAGCGGCTGCACGACGGGCGCGCCCGCCGCGTCCGGCGCGGCGAATTCCGGCAGGTGCGGCCAGCGGGCGAGCTGAGACGGCGTCGACACCACCACCGTGTCGCCGTGGGCCAGCGTGCGCGCCCGCCAGCCCGCCGGGTCGGACGACGACGCACGATCGAATGCGCGGCCGCTCGCGAGCGGCCACAGAATGCGGAACAGCAGGCCGTAAATATGATGATGCGGGACGCTCGAC
Organism: Burkholderia sp. Ac-20379; assembly: GCF_017104645.1. Lineage (GTDB taxonomy): Bacteria > Pseudomonadota > Gammaproteobacteria > Burkholderiales > Burkholderiaceae > Burkholderia. The sequence goes on along the minus strand of NZ_JAAGPF010000188.1, from coordinate 8,254 downwards.
AGCGTCGCCGCCCGGCCGATCTGCGCCCCCCACTGCGCTTGCAGCGTGCGCACTTCGGCATCGAACTGGGCCAGCGTCTTGCGCACCGGCTTGGCCGCGCCGCTGCTGCCCGAGGTGTAGAGCGTGATCGCGGCGTCGGCGGCGATCGTCGCGGGCGGTGCGGGCTGCGTGTCCGCCGCCGCGTCGCCGATCGCGGCCAGTCGCGCCGCATCGAGCAGCACGTCGTAGGCAGGCTTCAGCTCGTCCAGATAGCCGGGCGTGGCGCTGGCCGGAATCACGGCTTCCGCGCCGATGGCCATCGCGGCGAACAGCGCGCACGCGAAATCGTAGGGATCGTCGGTGCTGATCGCGATGCGGGGCGCGCCGGCGCACGGCCGGCCCGGCTCGCCGGCCGCGAGCGCGCGCGCGATCGCGGCCACCCGGGCGCGAAACTGCGCCAGCGTCAGCGCCGTCCCGCCGTCGAGACAAACGGCCGAGGCCGGATCCGCCTCGGCGTGCAACAGCGTGTGCAATGCGTTCATGCCGCGCCGCCTTGCGCGTGGCGCGGGATCACGACCATCCGGCGCCAGATCCATTCGCCGGCCAGCAGCGCGCCGATCAGCGCATAGACGATCGCGCCGTTATAGAGCGACCACGCGGCGCGGCTCCAATACAGCGCGGTGTAGACCGAAAACAGCCCGTTCAGCAGGAAGAACGCGCACCAGACCTGCGTGACGCGGCGCGTGTAACGGACGATGTGCGGCCCCGGATTCGGATACCGCAGGCGGGCGAACCGCTCGATCATCGACGGCCCGTTCACGAGCGTCGCGCCGAAGGCCGCCAGCAGGCCCGCGCTGACGAAGGCCGGATACAGATGCAGCAGCATCTCGCTGTCGGCCGCGGCGATCGCCACCGACAGCGCGCCGAGCATCGCGGCCACGCACCAGTCGAGCCGCGTGAGCCGTTTGAGCGCGGCGGCCGCCGACGTGCGATCGCCGCCGCAGCGCAGCCACAGCATCGCGATCAGCAGGCAGCCCAGATAGCGCGGCGACACCCCGCGCCAGGCGAGCAGCATCGTGAGCGGATAGCCGAGCGCCAGCGCCGCGCGCACGGCCATGCCGCGCACGCCGGGCCGATCCGGCGCGGCCGCGTGCTCCGGCGCGCTCGCGCTCACCGTGCGCGCGCGAGCAGGGTATGCACGGCGGCGATCACGTCGCCCACCGTGCGGACCGATTTGAACTCTTCGGGCTTGATGCGCTGCCCGGTCATTTCCTGCAGCTTGATGGCGAGATCGACGGCGTCGATGCTGTCCAGATCGAGTTCTTCGAACAGGTGCGTCTCGGGATGCACGCCGGCCGGATCGATGCCGAAGTTCTCGTTGAAGATGGCGCGGATGCGCTCAAGGATTTCTGCGTCGGTCACGAATCATTCCCCGTTGGCCATGACGATGCCGGCCGCCTCGCGCGGCGTCTGCTGACGCTCGATCAACGCGACCAGCGTGTTGACCGAGCGAAAGTGTTCGCGCGTCGACGCGTCGTTGGCGGCGATCGTCAGATTGAATTGTTTGCGCAGCATGATGCCGACTTCGAGCGCGTCGACGGAATCGAGGCCGATGCCGTCGGTGGTGAACAACGGCACGTCGTCGCCGATGTCGTCGATCGTCATGTCGTGCAAGTCGAGCAGGTCGATCAGCAAGCGCTTAACTTGCAGCTTTAAAGTATCCATGTTCGATCAGGTTCAGGGTGATGTGCGACTCGACGGAACGCGCGATCTCGCGCGCCGCGAGCGGCGTCGCCGCCGTGCCGCACAGGCGGCCGGCGTCGATCGGATCGAGTGCGTTGATGCGCATCCGGAACGCGCGCGGCGGCACGTGGTACCAGCGCAGCGTCTTGGTGAAGACCGGCGGATCGCAATCGATGAGCACCGGCTGGATCGGGCTGCGCGATTGCAGCGCCATGTGGGCGAAGCCGCGCGAGAACGCGTGCAGCCGGTCGCCGCCCGGGCTGCGCGTGCCTTCCGGAAAGATGATCATGGTGTAGCCGGCGGCCAGGTGGCGCGCGCCGGCTTCGACGAGTTCGAGCGCGTCGGCATTGCTGACGTATTCGGCCGCGCGCACGATGCCCCAGAAGCACGGGTTGCCCCAGTGGCCGCGCTTGACGACGCAGCAGGCCTTCGGCGTCAGCGACAGCAGCACCATCACGTCGAGCCAGGTCGGGTGATTGGCGACGACGATCGACGCGTGCCCGGCGCGCAGCCGATCCGCGCCCGTCACTTCGAGCCGCATCACGCCGATCGCCTGCAGCACGGCCACCAGCGCGCGAAAGAAGTGATGAATGATGAACGTCACCGCGCGGCGCCGGGAATCGCGATGCGGCCACAGCGTGCCCACCAGCATCACGCTCAGCGAAAACAGCGAACCGCACAGCGTGAAGAACGCCAGGCAGAACCCCGTTGCGAACAGGCGCCAGCCGTACTCAGGCCGCGCGATCATGCCAGCTCCATCGCCAGGTCGCGTCCGCCCCGCGCCAGGTCGCGGCGCCCTGCCCGCTCAGGCAATGCCGGAGCGCCGCGCTTTGGGTCGCGCAGGCGGCGCCCGCCGCCTCGGCGCCGTGGCCGGCGGTCATTTCGCAGTGCAGATGGCCGGTTGCGTCGACGCCGTCGATCAGGATCGCGAGCGCCTCGCTGTCGGCGGTGTCGTCGTGGGCGGCATAGCAATCGTTGGCCGGCTCGTCGGCGTAGACGAGCAGCACGGGCGGCGCACAAGCCGGCCCGGATTCGGCCTGCGCGTAGGCCTCGAGCAGCGCGTAGCCGAGCGTTTCGTTACCGGAGGACAGGGCCGTGGCGGCCGAGCGGTCGCGGCGCACGATGCCGAACATGCCGCTCGCGGCGTTGAGCACCGACAGCCCGAACGCGGTGGGCGACACTGGTTCGCCGCTCGCGATGGCGTCGAGCAACGCGGTGGTGCGGGCCAGTTCGCCGTGGCGCGACGCGAACACCATGCGCAGCGCCTCGCGCTCGCCGGCGCACTCGTGGGCCGCCTGCAGGGCGAGCCGCGACAACCGGCTGAGACGCCGCCGCATCATCGGTTCAATGAATCGCACATCCGCGTTATCGGACGCGGCAATCGACGCCCATCGGGTGATTGGCATGGTCCAATGCAAATCGGCCACTTTTGCACTCTTTAAAGTTTTTATCGAAACATCTTTTGTGCTGTCGCAAACCTTTTCCGAAAACGCTTTGCTGCGTTTACCGCGGTTTGTTCGGCAACTTTGTGATCAAGTCATGCCCGCCCCAAGCCGCCGATCGCTCGGCGTGGAACGCGCCTTACCGGAATCCCGGCTCCCCAGACGCATGCCAAGCGATTCGGCAATCTATCGTTTTCCCGGCTCTCAGGGCGCGCTGAAAACGATTCCCCGCCACGCGTGCTGCTGCATCACGCCCGCGTGCGGCGCGGATTCTAACAGAAGCTTTCTTCAACGCAATGATCTGTAACCCGCACGTATTGTGGATGCGACACTCCTGTTACCTGCCAGGAGAATATCGGCGGGAGGCCGGCGTTCTTTAATGTATTGATAAGGCCGGCCGGCATTTTTCTGGATAGCGTGCGAAGCGATTGCGCTTCGCCGATGCGCGATGCGGGCAATGCCCGAATCGTTTATCTGCGCAGGCACCGGTTCGATCCGCGCGTGATTCCGGTGCGCAAGCGTTTGCGCGACGGCGTCGCCCGCCGTCGCGCCTTTCGCCGCCCGCTTTATGCGTCGACGTAATCGATGCCCGTCAACGGCCCCAGATGCGCGATCGACGTGAAGTGATACGACTCGGTCGTGTCGAGATCGAACTCGAGCACGTTGCCGCCGAGGTCCGTCACGAACGCGCGGCGGCCGGCTTCGTCGAGCGACAGCCCGATGCCTTCCTTCAGCCCGTGCGCCAGCACCTCGTGATCGACCAGCCCGTCGGGCGTGACGTGCGCGCGGTTCAGCGTGTTGCCGTCGTGCGCGTCGTCGCCGCGGTCGGTCCAGTACAGCACGTTGTGCTGCCTGTCGATATCGAGATCGATCGGCTCCGGCAGATTGTCGAGCAGGCACACCACGTCCGGGCGGGCTTCCGGCGACGCGCCGGCCGGCAGATCGAGGCTCGCGCGGAAGATCCGGCCTTCGCCGGCGTCGGGCGCGCCCTTCTGCGTCCAGTACAGATGCCCGTTCGGCTTGTCGAGCGCGATGCCGACGCAGTGGCGCGTGGCGTCGTTCGTGTCGGCCGGGAAATCGCCGGTTTTCACGAGCACCGTGACGTCCGAGCCGTCGAGCCGCGCGCGCATCACGCGCATGCCTTCGCGGTCGCACCAGTAGATCAGGCCGCCTTCGATATCGAGCGCGAGCTCCTTCGGCGTGCCGGCCAGGCCCGAGGCCACCAGCACGCGGTGATCGCTGCCGTCGAGATTCGCGCGTTCGATCGTGCCGTCGTTCGGCGGCACGGCGCCGGCGGCCGGATCGGAATCGATCAGGTGCACGCCGCTGCCCATGTTCGACCAGTAGATGACGCCGTTCTCTGCATCGACCTTGATGCCGTCGGGCGTGAACGTGAGGTTGGTGACGATCGCTTCGTGCGAGCCGTCGGACGACAGCGCGATGATCGCGGGGGGGCGGGTTTGCAGAACGTACAGCGTGCCGTTTCTCTTTGCATCCACGATGACTTCCTCCATTGGGTCGGGCAAGACTGCCAGGGGCGAATACGTCGGGAACCGCAAGCGGAATGACAGAATGTCGCCGCATTGCAGCATGGCATCGAACGCTTTCATTCGGCGTTCGCCAGCTTCAACGCGGCAAGTTTAGCCGCACCGCAACAAAGTTGCAGTGTGGCGGGCGGGGATGTCACGGAGATGGCGGAGACGGGGGAAGGCAAACCGGCACGGCGCAAGGCGCGCCATGCCTTGCCGCATCAGGCGATCAGGCGGCCAGCCGGAACACCGACACCGCCGCGTGCAGCGCATGCGCCTGCTCGCGCAGCGCGGCCGCGGCGGCCGAGGCCTGCTCGACGAGCGCGGCGTTCTGGATGGTGGCGTCGTCGATGTGCGCGATCGCCTGGCCCACCTGCTCGATGCCGTCGTTCTGCACGTCGGAGGCGGCGGCGATCTCGCTCATGATCAGGTTCACGCGGCGCACCGAGCCGAGAATCTCGTCCATCGTCGCGCCGGCGTCCTGCACCCGGGTCGAGCCGAGCCGCACGCGGTCGACCGAATCCTCGATCAGCGCCTTGATTTCCTTCGCGGCGGTGCCGGCGCGCTGCGCGAGCGAACGCACCTCGGTGGCGACCACGGCGAAGCCCCTGCCCTGCGGGCCGGCGCGCGCCGCCTCGACGGCCGCGTTCAGCGCCAGGATATTGGTCTGGAACGCGATGCCCTCGATCACCGAAATGATGTCGGCGATCCGGGCCGAGGCGGCGGAAATGTCGTCCATGGTGCTGACCACGTCGCGCATGCTCTCGCTGCCGCGCGCGGCCACGTCCTCGGCGGTGGTCGCCAGTTCGCTGGCCTGCTTGGCGCTCGCGGAGTTCTGCTTGACGGTGCCGGTCAGTTGCGCCATCGAGGCGGTGGTCTGCTCGAGCGACGCCGATTGCGACTCGGTGCGCGTCGACAGATCCTCGTTGCCCTGCGCGATTTGCAGGCTCGCGCTGAGCACGCCGTCGGCATGCGTGCGCACGTTGCCCACCACGTCGCGCAGCGCGCCGCGCATGCGGTCCATCGTCGCCAGGATGCTGTCGGTGTCGCCGGGGCCGACCTCGGCCTGCTGCACGAGCGAGCCTTCGCGGATCGCGTTGGCGAGATGGCGCACCGCGTCCGGCTCGCCACCGAGCGCACGCGTGATGTCGCGGCCGATCAGCCAGGCGATCAGCCCGCCCACCACGATCGCCACGCCGGTCAGCACCAGCATCAGCAACTGGAACGTGCGGCCGACCTGGCGCGCCGATTCGGCCTGCACCTTGTTCAGCGCCTCTTCCTGGTCGATGAACGCGTTGATGTCGTTGAGCCACTGCACGAACGCCGGGCCGGCCTGCTTCAGCACGGTGTCCTGCGCGCCGGCCTGATCGCCGCCGGCGCGCGCCTGCAGCACGGTCGCGATCAGCGGCATCACGCGCGCCTCGTCCTGGCGGATGCGCTCGAACAGGGCCCGCTCGTCGTCGGACGCCTGCTTGCGGTCGGCCACCTGCGCCGTCAGCGGCGCGGCGGCCCGCTGGTAATCCTCGTTCAGCGCGGCGATGCGGGCAGCCACGCGCGGCACGTCGTCGGCGGGCACCAGCACCGCGTCGCGCAGCGCGATGGCGCGGTCGTGCACGCTGCCGCGAAACGCGATCGCGTAGGTTTCCTTGACGCTGTTCACGTCGTTGATGGTGGCCAGGCTCGCATTGATCATGTTGACCCGGAAGATCCCGATGACGGTCAGCGCCACGAGAATCAGCAGCACCACGCCGAACCCCGCCGCAACCCGCGTCCCCACCCGCATACCCTTGAACATGGACATCCCCGCTCCGCTATTATTTATGTGGATCCGATAATGTCACACTATTGGATTCACCCGAAACGCCTACGCTCAATCAGGGCAATAGAAGAAAACTAACGGCGGCTCAGCCGCGCTTCGCGCCGCGAAACAGCGACATCACGAGCACCGGCATGGGCAGCATCACGGCCGCCAGGATCCAGGTCAGCACGTAGACGGACTGGATCCCGCTGTTCTGCAGATTGACATAGAGCTTGACCGGAATGCCCTGCGGAAAATACGAGAACACGGCGACGATGCCGAACTCGCCCACGATCCGCACCCAGGTCACGAGCGCGCCGGTGGCGAGCTCGCGCGAGGCGAGCGGCAGCGTGATGCGCAGGAACGTGCGGGCGGGCGACGCGCCCAAATCGTGCGACGCCTCCTCCAGCACGCGCGGCACGTTCTCGAACGCGGTGCGCGCCGCGATCGTGAAGTAGGCGAGGCCGCCGTACACCTGCGCGAGCACGAACGAGCCCGCATTGTTGTTCAGCGACACGCCGAGCGCGCCGAGCATGCGCCCGACGGTGCCGTACGGCCCGTACGCCGACACCAGCAGAATCCCCATCGCCAGCGACGGCATCAGCAGCGAATACAGCACCAGCACGTTCACGCACGCGCCGAGCCGCGAGCGCGTGCGCGCGAGCCAGATCGCGAGCGGCAGCCCGAGCGCGACGATCGCGAGCATCGCCCAGCTGCTGAGCACGGCCGACACGCCAACCGCGTGCCAGTCGCCGTACGCCGCGCTCAGCTGGCCCCAGCGCGTGTCGTGCGCGAGCGACAGCAGCGGCAGCGCCAGCAACGCGAGCGCCGGCACGAGCCCGATCCAGCCCAGGCCGGCGAAATACCGGGCGGGCGAGGACAAGGGCAGGCGCACCGGCATCACGCTGCGTTCGACACGGCGAACCTCACGGGTAGAGCGCCTCGCCCTTCGGCGCGCCATAGCCGTTCTGGCGGAAGATCGCCTGGCCCGCCGCGCTGTTCAGGAACGCCGCGAAGCCGCGCGCCGCGTCCGGGTTCGGCGCGTTCTTCAGCACCGCCACATAAAACACCAGCGGTTGCGGGCGCAACGTCTTCTGCCGGCCCGACGGATCGGTGATCGGGAACGACACGTTGGCGTACCAGTCCTTCGCATATTTCGGATTGCTCAGGTTGATCTCGTCGGGCAGCGCGATATACGGCAGCCCGGCCGAGATCGTCGCGCTTTCGTAGCCGGACGACGCATCCACCTGCCCCGCTTCGAGGCGCGTCAGCAGGCCGCCCTCGCCGAACACCTGCTGCGGGTTCTCGGTATCGCCGAGCACCTGGCGCGCCAGATCGGGCTGCGCGTAGTACTTCGCGGCCAGCAGCATCGTGAAAATGATGTTCTGCCCTTGCGGATCGACGCGCGCATCGGTGCGGCCGAAGCGCAGGCCCGGCGTCTGCAGCACCTTCCACCACGGCTCGCCGCCGTGACGGCTCGCCTCGAGCTGGCTGGCGAACGCGCTCTTCGGATTGAACGCGATCACCATGCTGGTGCTGGCCACCGGCACCGCCTGATCGATCAGGTTCGCGTCCTTGAGGATCTGCATCGGGCCGGGCGTGATCGACACGAACACGTCCGCGACGAGCTTCTTCGACGCGAGCAGCCGCGCCATGCCGTAGGCGCCCTCGCCCTGCCCTTCGTACCGCAGATTGGCGGACTTGGCGAACGCGGGGCCGAGGCCCTTGTCCATCACCACGCCCATCGAGCCGGCGTAGGTCAA
>NZ_JAAGPF010000187.1 GCF_017104645.1 Burkholderia sp. Ac-20379 | reverse complement strand
AAAAAAAAAAAAAAAAAAAACGATCGTGCCGAGATCGACTTCGCTGATCACGATAACAATCAAGAGTAAGGACATGATAAGCACTAGAAGTCGTGACAGAACGATCCGCGACATGCTTCGCTTGCTGCCGTACGTAACACTACGACGACGAACACAGCGACAGTGACACACAAGTACACTTCGCCCGAAACCATAAGATCCGCAATATTACACGTGACGCCATACGGACCACCGTGC
>NZ_JAAGPF010000186.1 GCF_017104645.1 Burkholderia sp. Ac-20379 | reverse complement strand
AAAAAAAAAAAAAGAATTAAGGTTGTGTAGTTGCGTCACATGACATAGAAATAATGAATTGAACAACAATAGAGTAGCATGTGAAAGAACTACATTCGATATGTCAGCTTGTACAAGCACTATCAAGTCACAATTGATAGTGTATTTATGCTTCCTAGCGATATGTGTAAACCACAGCTGACGCACGACTACAACATGTGACTAGACACATACATAGAGTTACAGCGATGTTAGATATCGTGACTGTGTTGTCACGCCAAGTATGTGTGATGTGAGCACTGTGTAGCCTGCGTGTGACTGAAGCTGTGTATGTAATACTATATTCTACTAGATTGTGTTACCTGGCTGAACTACGTGTGAGTGTCGTGATCATAGTTATCACTACCTTTTGTTGGTGTTCTTTGTACTCTTAGTTAACTAAAGTGCTTCCTCTTTTTTTCTTTTTTTTATTTTTTTTTTTCAAGAA
>NZ_JAAGPF010000185.1 GCF_017104645.1 Burkholderia sp. Ac-20379 | reverse complement strand
GTGCGCCTGCAGCCAGGCCAGATAGAACATGCCCTTGGCGAACGTGCCGGGCTGGCGCAGCAGCTTCGGCGCGGCGGCGGCCTGCCGCGACAGCGGGTTGATGTCGAGCACGACCGCCACCTCGGCGCCGGCCCGCGCATATTGATAGGCCACCAGATACAGCAGCGGCCCGGTGCCCGCGAACACGGTGCGCCGGCCGATCGCGCAGCCCTGCGCCTTCAGCGCGACCTGCGCGCCGCCGAGCGTGTAGACGCCGGGCCGGGTCCAGCCCGGCAGCGGCGCGATGCGGTCGGTCGCGCCGCTGGCGAGGATCAGATGAGTCCAGCGCAGGCGCGCCTCGCGGCCCGCGCGCACCATGTCGAGCACGCCCGGCTCGCACGACCAGACGAGCGCGTCGGGCCGGTAATCGATCTGCGGCAGCAGTTCGGCCATGCAGCGGTGCAGCGCGTCGGCCTTGCCGGCCTCGAAGCCGTACAGCGTGGATTTGGCGCGCGTGAAGCCCGCATCGGCCGGCGGCTGGCGATAGATCTGGCCGCCCCAGCGCGCGTTTTCGTCGATCACCACCGGGCGCAGGCCGGCCGCCGCGAGCACCTCGGCCGCGCGAATCCCGGCCGGCCCCGCGCCGACGATCGCCACGCGCGGCTCGTCCGGCATCGCGCCCGCATCCGGCTCGCCGAGCCAGCCGTTCGCGCTCATGCTGCACTCCCTTGCGCGGTGAAGCCGGCCTCGGCCTCGCCGTCGGCCGAAGCGCTCACCACCGCCGTCGTCACGATCCGCATCCCGGCGCGCAGCGGCGTGGAGCACGCGCGCAGCCGCGCCCCGCTCTCCTCGCGCACCCAGCAATCCTGGCACGCGCCGATCAGGCAGAAACCCGCGCGCGGCCCGTCGCCGAATTCGCTGACGCGCACGCGGCGCTGCTGCGTCAGGATCGCGGTCAGCACGGTGTCGCCGGCCAGCGCCTCGACGGGCGCGCCGTCGAGCACGAACGGCAGGCGCGGGCGCGCGGTTTCGGCCACGCGCACGAGTTGCGGCGTGGGGAGCGGCGTGGGACGGTCGGTCATCGTAGGGGGCGCGAGGCGCGTGGAATGGAAGCGCATGGGTCAGTGCTGGCCGATCAGGATCCGGTTCAGGCCGTAGACGCGATCGAGGATCAGCATCGCCCCGGCCGTGATCGCGATCACCAGCGTCGACACCGACGCCATCATCGGGTCGATCGATTCGGTCGCGTACATGTACATGCGTACCGGCAGCGTGACGGTTTGCGGCGAGGTGACGAAGATCGACATCGTCAGCTCGTCGAAGCTGTTGATGAACGCGAGCAGCCAGCCGCCCGTGATGCCCGGCACGATCATCGGCAGCGTGATGCGGCGGAACGTGGTCCAGGCGCTGGCGCCGAGCGAGGCCGCGGCGTGCTCCACGCTGCGGTCGAGCCCGGCCACCGAGGCCAGCACCAGCCGCATCGCGAACGGCGTGACGATGATCACGTGCGCGGCCACCAGCCACGCGAACGAGCCGGTCGCGCCGATCAGCGCGAAAAAGCGCAGCAGCGCGATGCCGAGCACCAGGCCCGGAATCACCAGCGGCGACAGCAGCAGCGCGTTGAGGAATGCGCGGCCCGGAAAGCGCGAGCGGCCGATCGCGAGGCCCGCCGGCAGCGCGATCGCCAGCGAGATCGTGGCCGAGGCCACCGCCAGCTTCAGGCTGTTGCCGAACGCGGCGATGAAATCGGGATAGTCGAGGATCGCGCGAAACCAGCGCAGCGACAGGCCGTGGGTGGGCAGCGTGAGCGTCTCGTCGGGCGTGAACGCCACCAGCACCACGATCGCGAGCGGCGCGAGCATGAACAGGATCACGAGCGTGTGGAACGCGAGAGCGAGCGGGCCGTTTTTGCGCATGTCGGGTCGGGGCGAAGGCGTGAGGGGTCGGGCCGGAATCGGACGTAGGCAGTGCGGCGTCAGCCGAGGCTGCGCGTGTAGCGCCGTTCGAGCACGCGGTAGTACGTGAGCATCACGATCAGGTTCGCGACCAGCAGCAGGATCGCGATGGTCGCGCCGAGCGGCCAGTTCATCGAGCTGAGGAACTGGTCGTAGACGGCCGTGGCGGCCACCTTGAGCCGGCGCCCGCCCAGCAGCCCCGGAATCGCGAACGCGCTGGCCGACAGCCCGAACACCATCAGGCTGCCCGACAGCACGCCGGGCATCAGTTGCGGCAGCACGATCCGGCGCAGCACCGTGGCGGGCGACGCCATCAGCGACAGCGCCGCGTTCTCCGTCTGCGGATCGAGCCGTTGCAGGCAGGTCCACACCGGAATCACCATGAACGGCAGCATCACGTGCACCAGCGCGATGACGATCGCGAACGTGGTGTATTCGAGCTTGAACGGCCCGAGCCCGAACAGCGAGAAGAACTGGTTCACCAGGCCGCCGGTGTTGAGCAGCATGCTCCAGCCGAACGCGCGTACCACCACCGACACCAGCAGCGGCGCGAGGATCACGAGCAGGAACAGCGAGCGCCACGGATCGCGCATGCGCGACAGGATGTAGGCCTCGGGCGTGCCGATCGCCACGCACAGCAGCGTGACCAGCGCGGCGATGCCGAACGTGCGCAGGAAGATCGTGTGGAAATACGTCTGACTCAGCACGTCGCGGTAGTGATGCAGGTCGAACGCAGGAATCGGGCCGACCGACGGATCGAAGCGGTAGAACGACAGCACCAGCGTCATCGCGAGCGGCACCAGCACCAGCGCCACGAACAGCAGCCCGGCCGGCGCGCTCATCAGCCACATCGGCAGCCAGGCGCGCCAGCGGGCGCGGGCGGCGGGGCGCGGCGCGCCGCTATCGCTGCCGCTACCGTGTGCGTCGCCCGGCGAAACCGTGCTCAGCGTGTCATCCACGGGCGGCCTCCTGGCGGATCACGCGCACCGCCTCGCTGCGCCAGTCGATGCCGACCGCCGCGCCTTCCGCGAGCGGCTCGCCGCCCTCGTTCTGGCAGCAGGCCAGCATTTCGCCGGCGTCGCTGTCGAGCCGGTACAGCCACTGGCTGCCGAGAAAGAAGCGGCTCGTCACGCGCCCGGCCAGCCGGCCCGTGCCCGGCGCGCCGAGCGAGAGCTTTTCGGGGCGGATGCACAGCGTGACCGCATCGCCCGCGCGCATCGCGGCAGCGCCGGCCTGCGCGGCAGCGCCGGTTTCCTGCAGCCGGCTGCCGAGATCGACGCGGATCTGCCCGCCTTCCTGCGCGAGCACGGTGCCGTTCAGCAGGTTGGTCTTGCCGATGAACTGCGAGACGAACGCGTTGCCCGGATGCTCGTAGGCGCGATACGGCGTATCGACCTGGGTGATGCGCCCCGCTTCCATCACCACCACGCGATCGCTGATCGACAGCGCCTCCGACTGATCGTGCGTGACCATCACCGTGGTGGTGCCGAGCTTGCGCTGGATCTCTCGCAGCTCGAACTGCATGTCCTCGCGCAGCTTGGCGTCGAGGTTCGACATCGGCTCGTCGAGCAGCAGCACCGGCGGCGCGATCACCACGGCACGGGCGATCGCCACGCGCTGGCGCTGGCCGCCCGACAGCTCGCGCGGAAAACGCTGCGCATAGGCGTCGAGCCGCACCAGCGCGAGCGCCTCGCGCACCCGCTCGGCGCGCTCGGTCTTGCCCACGCCGCGCATCTCCAGCCCGAAGCCCACGTTCTGTTCGACGCTCATGTGCGGGAACAACGCGTAGCTCTGGAATACGATGCCGAGGCCGCGCCGGTTCGGCGCCATGCGCGTGATGTCGCGACCGTCGAGCGTGATGGCGCCGCGCGTCACGTCGAGGAAGCCCGCGATCATCTGCAGCGTGGTGGTCTTGCCGCAGCCCGACGGGCCGAGCAGCGAGACGAACTCGCCCTTCTCGACCGACAGGTCGATGCCGGCGACGGCGTGCAGCTCGCCGAACGATTTCGAAACATCCGTCAACGTAAGGAACGACATGGTCTGGCCCTTCGGTGCATCGGCACCGCCTGAAGCGATTGCATTCGATGCCGCCGACTCTATCCGGTCAATTTTTTCGACGTCAACGCGGAATTCCGAACACCGACATTAATTTTTCAGTTATTCCACTGAATAGAATCCTCATCGTTATATCGATCGGTGTGTTTCGCTGTATGGGTTCAGGGACATCCCGAATGTGCACGGCCGATGCGCGGCGCGCCGCGACGCGGTAGAGTCGGTGCCGCGCCCGGCCTGGTTCCGCCGGGATTCCGCGGAATGGAATACGGAGAGGCAAAGTGAAGGCACGGAAGCAGGAAAATGGAACGGACGGATCGAGCGAAAGCGCGAGCGATGCCATGGACAGCGGCGCGGCCTGCGCGCCGGCCGGCTCGCCCGGCGAGAATCCGTGCGGCCCCGGCGTGCTGCAACGCGCGTTCGCGCTGATCCGCGCGCTCGGCGCGAATCAGGCCGAGGGCAGCCGCGTCACCACGCTGGCGCGCAGCGTCGGCCTCACGCAGGCCACCGTCCACCGGCTGCTGCAAGGGTTGATCGCCGAACAGGTGGTGGAGCAGGACGAGCGCACCAAGCGCTACCGGCTCAGCGTGGTGTTCTTTGCGATGGCGGCGCAGGCCGGCAACCCGAACGGCATGCGCACGTTGTGCCGCCCCGCGCTGCTGCGGCTCTGCGCGAGCCTGGGCGACACCATCTTCCTGCTGGTCAAGAGCAGCTTCGACGCGGTGTGCCTCGACATCTGCGAAGGGCCGTTCCCGATCCGCTCGTTCACCGGCACGATCGGCGGGCGCGTGGCGCTCGGCGTCGGCCAGGGCAGCCTCGCGATCCTCGCGTTCCAGCCCGAAGCGGAACGCGAAGAAATCATCCGTTTCAACGTGCCGCGCATGCGCGGCTACGGCGTGCTCGACGAGGTGTATCTGCGCACCGAGATCGACCGCGTGCGCGCGCTCGGCTACGCGGGCCGCAACAGCGGCGTGCTGGAGGACATGGCCGGCGTGGCCGTGCCGATCTTCGATCAGAACCGGGTGGCAGTGGGTGCGCTCAGTGTGGGCACGCTATCCACGCGGCTGACCGACGAGCGGCTGCCCACCGTCGTGCAACTGCTCAAGCGTCAGGCCGACCTGATCGGGCCGCAGATGAACCCGTTCGACGCGGCGATGCGCGACCCGATCCAGGGGCTCACACAAGTGTATTCGACGCGGGCGGCCAATGCGGTGTGAGATGTGGGTGCTGCCGTGCGATGCCGCGCACGGTCGGTTGCCCGGCGCCGTCGGCGTTGCATGCGCAGCCCATGCCGTATGAACCGCCGCGGCGTGTTGCCGCGTCCGATCGGGTTCGCGGCTTCGGCAACCTCGCTCGCGGCCATCTCGGTGTGCAAGGCGGCGGCGTGCCGCCGTTTCCTGTCAATCGTCCTGCTTCGGCAACGCCCCCCGCGCGCCGCGCAGCCGCGCGTTGAGCGGCTCCGAGAATTGCCGGAACACCAACTGCGCCACCACGCTGGCCACGGCCACGTAGAGCAGCAGCCACACCGGCTTCCAGGCCGCGACGATGTTCGCGCGCGTCAGCGTCTCGCGCAGCACGCCGAGCACGACGATGTGAAACAGATACAGCTCGTAGCTGCGCACGCCGAAGAAGCGGATGAAGTTCGACACCCCGCCGTGCTCGCCGCCGTAGATGCCCGAGGCCAGCGCGCCCGCGCGTTCCGTGCGGTTCGCCATGCCGTAGAGCAACGCGCCGGTGCCGAGCGCGATCACCGACACGCCCCACACCACCTCCCGCATGATCGGCCCCGACAGCCACGTGGCCGCCATCGCCAATGCAACGCCCCAGGCGAGCCGTCGAAACGCGCGCGCCGACAGCGCCCGCGCGGGCAGCAAGGCCACGCCGCAGCCGATCGCGATCGCGTCGAAGCACGACAGATAGCCGTACAGCGCGACGATTTCGTCGTCCGCGTGCAGCCAGCGCCAGGCCGGCCCCGCCAACATCAGCGCGCCGAGCAGCGGCAACACGAAGCGCCGCCGGCGCAGCGCCACGCATAGCAGCGGAAACGCCAGATAGAACACCTCCTCCACCGACAGCGACCACAGGATGTTCATCGCGTAGTTGAAGTAGCCGAGCTTCGCCATCAGCACGTTGTGCCAGAACGTCAGCACCGACAGCACGGCCAGCGGCATGCTCGCCGTGTTCGGCTTGTTCGTGAACGCATGCAGGCCGAGCGCGCCGAGCGCCGTCATGATCGCGAGCGCCAGCAGCAGGCACGGTGCGATGCGCGCGGCGCGCGTGCGGTAGAACGCGAGCGGACGCACCGCGCCCAGCGAGCCGAAGCGCCGCAGCGCGGTGGCGGTGATCAGGTAGCCCGACACGACGAAGAACATCGTCACGCCGTAGTTGCCGTTGCGCGCCACCGCGCGGATCGCCGCCGACAGCCACGGCGCGTCGAACGGCGTGACGTCGAGCCGGTACGTCAGATGGAAATGCAGCAGCAGGACGGTCAGGATCGCGATGCCGCGCAGGAGATCGATGCCGGTGCTGCGGGAAGTCGAGGCCACTCGGTTGCCCTTGAAGATGGTGAAGAAGCCGCGCCTTGTTCATCAAGCGTGCATGGCGTTCGGCGTTGACGCGGCGCGCCGCGCACCGGAAGATACCGGCTCTCGACGGCCGCGGCCACCCCGCCCCGGCTTTTTGCCCCGTTTTCGCCTGGTTTTTGCCTGCCCCGCCATGACGCTCCGCCTCGCCATTTTCGACTTCGACGGCACCCTCGCCGATTCCTATCCCGTGTTCGCCGATACGCTGAACGGCCTGGCCGAACAGCACGGCTTCCGCGCGCCCGACGCCGCCACGCTCGACCGGATGCGCGGCATGAGCGCGATGGAAGTGCTCGGCGAACTGGCGCTGCCGTTCTGGAAGGCGCCCGCCGTGCTGAGCGACGCGCGCAAGCGGATGGCCGAGCGGATCGGCGAGGTCGCACCGGTCGCCACCGTGCTCGACACGCTCGGCGCATTGATCGACCGGCAGATCGCGGTGGCGGTGGCCACCTCGAATTCGGTCGAAAACGTGCGCGCCGTGCTCGGCGGCGCGCTGGTCGACCGGTTCGCGGCCGTGGAATCCAGCTCGTCGCTGTTCGGCAAATCGCAGCGGCTGCGCACGGTGCTCGATGCCACCGGCGTGGACGCCGCGCAGGCGATCTTCATCGGCGACGAGGTGCGCGACGCCGAAGCCGCCGCCGGCATTCCCGGGTTGCGCTTCGGCGCGGTGGCGTGGGGCTACACGAAGCTCGACGCGCTGCTCGCGACGCAACCGGCGATGGTGTTTCGCGAGCCGGCGGAACTGCTCGCGCTGGCGGGCTGAGCCACGCCGGGCGGTCGGCTGCGGCGCACCGTCGCCCTCACAGCAGATCGGCGCGCAACGCACGCACGCCGCGCCCCAGCCGCTGCCGCAGCAGCGCGCGCAGCGTCGCGCCATCCCCGTAGCCGACCTCGGCGGCGATCGCCTCGAGGTCGGCATTGCCGCCGCGAATCAGCGATTGCGCGTGTTCGACGCGCAAATCCTGGAAATACGCGAGCGGCGATTTGCCGAGCACTTCCTGACACCGGCGCTGCAACGAGCGCGTGCTGATCGCGAGCGCGCTGGCCGCGTCCTGCAGCGAAAACCCCGTGCGCAGGTTCTGGCGCGACCACTGCTCGAAGCGCTGAATCAGCGGATCGGCCTGCGCGAGGTGATTCGGGATGATATAGGCCGCTTGAGACGAGCGGATATCGGCCAGCAGGTAACGCGACACCAGCGTCGCCAGTTCCGGGCTGACCGTGCGCACCAGCCACAGCGCCAGATCGAGATGGCCCATCGCCGCGCCGGCCGTTGCGCCCAGGTCGGTCGGCACCAGCATCCGCGATTCGTCGAGCCGCACGGCCGGATAGCGCTGCCGGAACACCGGCGCCAGCCCCCAGTTGGTGGTGGCCTCGCGGCCGTCGAGCAGCCCCGTTTCCGCCAGGATGAACGTGCCGAGGCACGAGGCCGCCAGGCGCACGCCGTCCGCGTGCCACGCCGCCAGTTGCGCGCGCGCATCGAGCACGTCGGGCCGCGACAGCGATTCGATCAATTCGTCGGGCATCGCGGTGGCCAGCGCCGGCACGATCGCCCAATCGGGCGTGGGCCGGTTGGCGATCGGCTGCACCGGCACCGACAGCCCATGACGCGACAGCACCTTCTTGCGCACGCCCACCACCGACACGTCGAAACTCGGCGTGCCGCCCATCATCCGGGCCGACAGTTTGTTGGCGACGAGAAACACGTCGAGCGTGACGGACAACCCCGTATCGAACAATCCGTCGAGGGCGAGCACGGCGATGCGCATGGCGTGAATACCTATAAAGTGGGTATTTGCGACTTTACCAGCGAATCGCGCCGATGCTCATGTCGGCCGCCTTGCCGTGCCGATTCGCGGATCGAACCTACCGCCGGGCATGTGCCGGGCGCGCAGGCCGCTGCGCAAAGATCGTCGCCCTGCCATGCCGCCCGCGCGGCCGGACATTTTTGCCACGGCCCCGCTCGCATCGGGCGGCTGGTAAGGTAGCGGCTCACGTTTGTCGGAGAAGCCGTTCATGGCGCATCAACTCGCGGCGGCCTCGGCCGCCGGCCTTCATCGCGCGGGCCTCGACGCGGACGCGGTGCACGCCGCCCGCATCGAACTGGCCGCCTGCTTTCGTCTCGCCGCGCAATTCGGCCTGGAGGAAGGCATCTGCAACCATTTCTCGGCCGTCGTGCCGGGCCATGACGACCTGTTTCTCGTCAACCCGTACGGCTATGCGTTTTCGGAAATCACCGCGTCGCGGCTGCTGATCTGCGATTACGACGGCCACGTGATCGCGGGCGAAGGCCAGCCCGAGGCCACCGCGTTCCACATTCATGCGCGCGTGCACCACGCGATGCCGCGCGTGAAGGCCGCGTTCCACACCCATATGCCGAACGCCACTGCGCTGTGCCTGATCGAAGGCCCGCCGCTGCTGTGGCTGGGCCAGACCGCGCTGAAGTTCTACGGCCGCACCGCCGTGGACGAGCACTACAACGGCCTCGCGCTCGACGGCGCCGAGGGCGACCGGATCGCCCGCGCGATGGGCGACGCCGACGTGCTGTTCATGAAGCATCACGGCGTGATGGTGGCCGGCCCGACCATCGCCGAGGCCTGGGACGATCTGTATTACCTCGAACGCGCCGCCGAGGTGCAGTTGAAGGCCATGCAGAGCGGGCGGCCGCTGAAGGCCGTGCCGCACGAAGTCGCGCAACTGGCCTATGAGCAGATGCGGCTCGGCGATGCGGACAGCGCCCGCGCGCATCTCGACAGCGCGATGCGGCGATTGCGGGCGGCCGGCAGCGATTTCGCGAGTTGAATGAGCGCAGGCAGCGGGTGGCGGCTGGTCAGTCGAAGTGGACCGAATCCGCGCTTTGCCGGCGGCATGCCGAGATGATCGGGCCGATCGCCGCCGAGCTTTGCACGCCGGGCAGATATTGCAGCAGGCAGGTGTGATACGCCTGCTCGGTGGGCGTCAACATGCTCCATTGGCGGTAAAGCTGGTCGCAGGAATTGCGCAGCAGCCCGACGACATTACGGTTCCAGGTGTTCGACAGCGATCGCAGGATGCAAGCGTTGTAGTTGGCTTCCTCGTTGAACGCGAAGGCCGGGCTGGCGGCAGCGGCCAGCCCGGCAACCAGCACGGCGCGGACGAGGGTGTGGCGAAGCGAGATCATGAGCGCGGGCGTCCCTGTTCGTGGATCGACGGCGCGCGCCGGGGGTGGGCGCGCGCCTTGTTTGATCTGAACGGTTGGGAGCGGGGGTTTATTCCCTGAGGCGGTGCGTTTTTTTACACCACCCACGGAGGCCGGCCCCCGCCAGCCCCCGATTCCTGACTCAAACCAGCGAAGGATTCCGCTCCGCAAACCCTTCCTGATGCCAATACGGATAAGCCGGCCGCGTGCGGCTGGCCTCGTCGAGCCGCTTGACCTGCTCCGGCGTCAGATTCCAGCCCACCGCGCCCAGGTTCTGCCGCAGTTGCGCCTCGTTGCGTGCGCCGATCAGCACGGTGGCCACGGTCGGGCGTTGCAGCAGCCAGTTCAGCGCGATCTGCGGAATCGTCTTGCCGGTTTCCTCGGCCACCGCGTCGAGCGCGTCGATCACGCGGTACAGGTAGTCGTCCGGCACCGGCGGGCCAGCGTCGGCCGTCTTGTGCAGGCGGCTCGTGGCCGGCAGCGGCTGGCCGCGGCGGATCTTGCCGGTCAGGCGGCCCCAGCCGAGCGGGCTCCACACCACCGCGCCCACGCCCTGGTCGGCGCCGAGCGGCATCAGTTCCCACTCGTAATCGCGGCCGATCAGCGAGTAATAGGTCTGGTTCGCCACGTAGCGCGGATAGCCGTAGCGGTCGGCCACGTCGAGCGATTTCATCAGGTGCCAGCCCGAGAAGTTCGACACGCCCGTGTAGCGGATCTTGCCGGCACGCACGAGATCGTCGAGCGTCGAGAGCACTTCCTGTACCGGCGTGCGCGCGTCGAAGCCGTGCAACTGGAACAAGTCGATGTAATCCGTCTGCAAGCGCTTGAGCGCGGCGTCGACGGCCTGGATCAGGTGAAAGCGCGACGAGCCGACGCTGTTCGGGCCGTCGTCGAAACGGAACGTCGCCTTGGTCGAGATCAGCACCTTGTCGCGGCGGCCCTTGAGCGCCTCGCCGAGGATCGATTCGGAGACGCCTTTCGAATAGATGTCGGCGCTGTCGAACATGGTCAGGCCCGCGTCGAGGCAGATGTCGACGAGCTTGCGGGCTTCGGCCACATCGGTCGCGCCCCATGCCTCGAAGAATTCGCCGGAGCCGCCGAACGTGCCGGTGCCGAAGCTCAGTACCGGAACCTTGAAACCTGATGCGCCGAGATGTCGATATTCCATGCCAGTTCCCGAATGGTGAGGTGTGGAAAGCAGGCGGCGGCAGGCTGCCGCGGCCAGGCCCATAAACCTAGCGCAACTCGGGAAATCGTGCAGGCAGGCGGCGCGTGGCGATCGCGCGGCCCGCCTGCGGAAACGCTCAGCCGCGCCGCTTCAGCGTGAGCCGCGCAGCCAGCCCGCCGCCGTCGCGGTTGCGCAGCGTCAGCGTGGCGTTCATGGCCTGCGCCAGTTGCCGCGCGATCGCGAGGCCAAGCCCGGTGCCGCCGGTGCCGCGGTTGCGCGACGTCTCGATCCGCACGAACGGCTCGAACACGGCCTCGAGCGAGGCCTCGGGAATGCCCGGCCCGCGGTCGAGCACGGCGATCTCGGCGCCGCCGGCGGTCAGCGTCAGTTCGACCTGCGCCGCGCCGCCGAACTTCAGCGCGTTGTCGACGAGGTTGCCGATCACGCGCCGCAGCGCCTGCGGCGGCGCATCGAGCGAGACGTCGGCGCGCTTCGCGAACGCGACGTCCTGCCCGGCGTCGAGGTAATCGCAGACGATGCTGTCGAGCAGCGCGTCGAGATCGATCCGGCGCGCCGCCTCGGACGTGCTGTGTACCGTCCGCGCATAGGCCACGCCCTCCTTCACGAGCTGGCCCATTTCCTCGAGATCCTGCCGCAGCTTGGCGGCCTGCGTTTCGTCGTCCATCACGTCGACGCGCAGCCGCATCCGCGTGATCGGCGTCTGCAAGTCGTGCGAGATGGCCGCGAGGATCTGCATGCGCTCGGCGGTGTAGGTGGCGATGCGATCCTGCATCGCATTGAACGCGCGCGCGGCGCGCGCCACCTCGGATGGCCCCGATTCGGGCAGGCGCTCGCCCTTGAGATCGGGGCCGAGCGCGTCGGCGGCGTCGGCCAGCGCATGCAGCGGGCGCGTGGCGAGCCGCACCGCGAGCCAGCAGCAGGCGGCCAGCACCGCAAGCTGCAACAGCAGCACCAGCGGCAGCCAGCCCGACAGCGGGATACCGGACATCGGATGCATGTCGATCGTCAGCGGCGAGCCGTCGCTGAGCTTCAGGTGCACCTGCATGTGTTCGGTGTCGCCGGGAATCTCGTTCGCGGTGACGGCGTAGGTGCGGCCGATGCCGTCGGTGATCGAGCGCTCGACGCGCGCCGACAGCGCCGCATCCACCGGGCCGCCCGGTTCGCCCGGCCCCAGCTCGAAGCGGTAGCTGCGGCGCGCGAGACGCGGCAGCCACGCGGCGCGCTCGTCGGCCGGCAGATGATCCAGCAGCGCCACCGACGCCACCACTTCGCGCTCGATGTAACCCATCATCAGCGTGGTGGTGGCCTGGTCGCGCTCGGTCAGCGTGAGCCAGAACGACAGCATCTGCGCGACGGCCAGGCCCACGCAGAGAATCAGCGCGAGACGCGCGAACATCGAGCGCGGGCCATGCAGGCGGCGCAGACGGTCGAGCGCGCTCATGCGGGCTCGTCGATGGCCGTGACCGACGACGAGAACACGTAGCCCTCGCTGCGCAGCGTCTTGATGTAGCGCGGCTCGCGCGCGGTGTCGCGCAGGCGCTGGCGCAGGCGGCTGACGAGCAGATCGATCGAGCGGTCGAACGCGTCGGCCTGCCGGCCCTGCGTGAGATTCAGCAACTGGTCGCGCGTCAGCACGCGCTGCGGGTTGTCGAGGAACACGCGCAGCAGCCGGTATTCGGCGCCGCTCAGGGCCACCATAGTGCCGGTCTCGTCGAGCAGATGGCGGCCGGTGGTGTCGAGCCGCCAATCGCCGAACGCCAGCCATTGCGCGGCCTCGCTGACCTCCATGCCGGGCGGCAGCATGCGCGTGCGGCGCAGCACCGAACGGATCCGCGCATACAGCTCGCGCACCGCGAACGGCTTGGTCAGGTAATCGTCGGCGCCCATTTCGAGGCCGACGATGCGGTCGGTTTCCTCGTCGCGCGCGGTCAGCATCACCACCGGCACGGCGCGATGCTTGCCGGCGCGCAGCTCGCGGCACAGCACCAGGCCGTCGTCGCCGGGCATCATCACGTCGAGCACGATCAGATCCGGCGCGCCGTTCTCGAGCGCGGCGCGCATCTCGCGGCCGTTCGCGGCCAGCGAGATGCGCATGCCGTTCTTCTCCAGATACTGGCCGACCAGCTCGCGGATGCCGCGATCGTCGTCGACGATCAGCACGTGGTCCGGGCGCTCGGCGTTCATGCGCGGGCCTCGCGGCGGCGCATCACGGCCGGGCCGCGCGAGCCGAGCGTGTGGCATGCGAGCGGATGTGCCAGCTCGGCGGCGAACCCGCCGGCCACGAACGCGACGATCGCGAGCAGGCGCCGCAGCGGATGATGGGCGGGGGTCATGCGTCCTCCACGACGGATGCGGCCGCGCCGTTGGCCACGCTGAATTCGAGCGCGTACGGATCGACGCCGTCGAGGCAGCCGATGTTCACGCGCCAGCGCAGCGGGTCGAGGCGGGTCTGGTGAAACGGGTAGATGCCGCAATGGCGGCAGAAGTAATGCTTCGCCACGCGGGTGTTGAACTGGTATTCGGTCAGGGCGTCCTCGCCGGCCAGGATCGTCAGATCCTCGCGGGCCACCATCGACGACATCAGCGCGCCCTTGCGGCGGCACAGGCTGCAGTTGCAGCGCACCGCCGGATCGAGCGCGGCGCGCACCGAAAAGCGGACGGCGCCGCAGTGGCAGGCGCCCAGATAGGTTTCGGGCTGGATCTCGGCATTCATCGTGTGTGCTCCTTGGCGATCGGGAATGGACCGATTTATAGCCGATCGCGCCCTGCGTTTTGTGTCGCAATGTATCTGAATTCCGCCAGGACACACAACATTGCACGGGCGTGGCGCGGCGGAAACATTGCCGATACCGCCGGGCGTTCCAATGGCTCCATCGCCACTCGACGCCCAAGGAGGCTCCCCGA
>NZ_JAAGPF010000184.1 GCF_017104645.1 Burkholderia sp. Ac-20379 | reverse complement strand
GCGCCGGGCGGCAGCGCGCCCGCGAACGCGTCGCCGTCGCGATCGGGCGTATTGAGCGGCGAGCCGTGCAGCACGGCCGGCACCGACAGCCGGCCGCTGTTGACGATGCGCCGCGCGAACGGCGCATCCTTCGCCAGCTTCAGCGCGGCGTCGCGGAACAGGCGCGACACGGCGCTCTTCGGCGTGATGAAATCGGTGGCGCGCGACGAATTGAGGATGTTCTCGTCGGCCGCGTATTCGCGTTCCGACGCGTAGGTGTCGAGCAGCACGGGCGGCGCGTCGCCGTTCACGACCAGCCGCAGCTTCCACGCCAGGTTCTCGGCGTCCTGCACGCCGCTGTTCGCGCCGCGCGCGCCGAACGGCGACACGCCGTGCGCCGAATCGCCCGCGAACAGCACGCGGCCGTGGCGGAAATCGTCCATCCGCAGGCACGAGAACGTATAGACGCTGACCCACTCGAGCTCGAACTCCACGTCGTCGCCAAGTAGCGCCCTGACGCGCGGAATCACGCGCTCGGGCGCCTTCTCGGCGACCGGATCGGCATCCCAGCCCAGTTGGAAATCGATGCGCCAGACGTTGTCCGGCTGGCGATGCAGCAGCACCGACTGGTTGCGGTGGAACGGCGGATCGAACCAGAACCAGCGCTCGGTCGGGAATTCGGCCTTCATCTTCACGTCGGCGATCAGGAAGCGATCCTTGAACGTGCGGCCGCGGCTGTCGAGCCCGAGCAGCTTGCGCACCGGGCTGCGCGAGCCGTCGGCGGCCACCACGTAGCGCGCGCGCAGCGGATAGCTGCCGTCGGGCGTCTCGACCTGCAGCTCGACGTGATCGGCGTGCTGCGCGAGGCCCGTGACGGTGCTGCTCCAGCGCATCTCCAGGTTGTCGAGCTGCATCGCGCGCTCGGCCAGATAGCCCTCGACGTAGTACTGCTGCAGGTTGATGAAGGCCGGGCGCGCATGGCCCGCTTCGGGCAGCAGGTTGAACGTGTAGATCAGCTCGTCCTGCAGGAACACCTTGCCGACGTTCCAGCTCACGCCCTTCTCCACCATCCGCTCGCCGCAGCCGAGGCGGTCGAAGATCTCGAGCGTGCGCTTGGCGAAGCAGATCGCGCGCGAGCCGGACGACAGCGTGCAATCGTTGTCGACCAGCACCACCGCGACGCCTTGCTGCGCGAGGTCGATCGCCGTGGCCAGCCCAACCGGCCCGGCCCCGACCACCACCACGGGATGCACGGTTCGGCCCGGCGCGTCGTGATCGGCCGCCCTGACGTAGTCGAACCGGTGCTTCTGATAATCGATCTGCATGCCGCGTCTCCTCGAACGACTTGATTTACTAATAGCAAATTGTCTTGCTATAAACGAATATCGTAAATTCTAGGGATTCGGCGGGGATCGGGTATTTGTGTTAACCCTAAGGCCGCCCGTTCGCACGGTTATCTGCCTGAGCGGCAACGGGTATCTGGATCTTTCATACGCGGCGGCCCGATAAGATGCCTATCATCTACTTGTTCTTGTCGATACCGACCGCCCCCATTTCGTTTCGAGGAGCCGCCATGCCGCGTTCGCTTTCCACCGCCCTGACCCGCCAGCTCGGCATCGAGTTGCCGATCGTGCAAGGCCCGATGAACGGCAGCTCGCCGCCGGCCATGGTGACGGCCGTGTCCAACGCGGGCGGGCTCGGCTCGATCGGCGCGGCCGGGTTCTCGCCCGATGCGCTGCGCCAGCAGGTCGCGGCGATCCGCGCCGGCACCGCGAAGCCGTTCGCGGTCAACCTGTTCGTGCTCGACACGCCCGCGCCCGGCGCCGACGCCGTGCAGCGCGCGCTCGCGCAATTGCAGCCGTTCCGCGCGGAGCTCGGCCTCGCGCCCGCACAGCCGCCGGCCCGCTTCGCCGAGGATTTCCGCGCGCAACTCGACGCGCTGATCGACCTGAAGGTGCCGGTGGCCAGCTTCACGTTCGGGCTGCTCGACGCGGCCTCGGTCGAGCGCCTGCACGCGGCCGGCAGCTACGTGATCGGCACGGCCACCAACGTGGCTGAGGCGCGCGCCTGGGAAGCCAACGGCGCCGATGCGATCTGCGCGCAGGGCGCCGAGGCCGGCGGCCATCGCGGCACGTTCCTCGGCCATCCCGACGCGAGCATGATCGGCACGCTCGCGCTGGTGCCGCAGATCGTTGACGCGGTGCGGCTGCCCGTGATCGCGGCGGGCGGCATCATGGACGGCCGCGGCATCGCCGCCGCGCGGGTGCTCGGCGCGCAGGCCGCCCAGCTCGGCACCGCGTTCCTGACCACCGCCGAATCGCCGATTCAGGCCGGCTGGCGCGAGCGGATCCGCGAATCGGCGGACACCGCCACGCGCACCACGCGCGTGTTCTCGGGCCGCCCGGCGCGCGGCATCGTCAACGACTTCATGCTGCGCATGGCCGAGCACGAACGCGACGTGCCGGCCTACCCGGTGCAGAACGCGCTGACGGCCGAGATCCGCAAGGCGGCCGGCGCGGCCAACCGGCCGGAATTCCTGTCGCTGTGGGCCGGGCAGGCAGCCGGGCTGAGCCGGCTGCGCGACGCCGACATCTCGGCCGCCGCGCTCGTTCATGCGCTGGCCGAGGAAACGGCGGTGGCGCTCGGCTGAAGGGCAGCGGTGGGGCGGGCGGTGGGGCGGCCCGCTTCGAAGCGCGTCGCGAAGCCCGCTTCAACGCCCCGTTCAAAGCCCGTCCCACGGGCTGTTTCAAAGGCTTGCTTCGCTTCAAGGGCTTGCTCAGAGGACTCACGTCAAGGGCTCGCCCCAAGGACTCGCGTCGAGAACTCACCCCAAGGGCTCTCGTCGAAGACCCGTCTCAAGGACTCACGTCGAGAACTCGCCCCAAGGGCCCACGTCAAGAACCGGCTTCGCGGCCCGCTCCGGGGCGCGATGGAAAACGCCTCGCGCCACCCTCCCCAACGCCGCCCAAGCCCTGCCGCCGCAGCACCGAACGGCTGGCGGCAGCAGCGGCAGCAAGGGTTAGCGCTTATGCAACTTTACGTATTGTTGTTGACACGTCTGACCATTAGTCTTGTGCGCGCCCGCGTACCCCGGCCCCAGGCGCCCGCCTGAAGCCGCGCGCCCGACTACGCATCCCATCCAGAACAAACCGTCATCACGGAGGAGACCCCGGTGATCTCTCGTATTTCCCGTTTTTTCACGCAAATCGTCCATCGGGTGCTGCCCGATCCGCTGATCTTCGCGATCTTCCTGACCGTCGTCACGTTCGTGCTGGCGTTCTCGCTGACGCCCAAGCCGCCCGCCGAACTCGTGCTGCTGTGGGGCAGCGGCTTCTGGAACCTGCTGGCCTTCACCATGCAGATGGCGCTGATTCTCGTGACGGGCCACGCGCTGGCCAGCTCCGGGCCGGTCAAGCGCCTGCTGGTGGCGCTCGCGAGCGCGCCCAAAACCCCGGCCGGCGGCGTGATGCTGGTGGCGTTCGTGGCGTCGGTGGCCTGCGCGATCAACTGGGGCTTCGGCCTCGTGCTCGGCGCGATGCTGGCGCGCGAGGTGGCGCGCCGCGTCAAAGGCTCGGATTACCGGCTGCTGGTGGCCTCGGCCTACATGGGCTTCCTGACCTGGCACGGCGGGCTGTCCGGCTCGGTGCCGCTGGTGGCGGCCACCAAGGGCAATCCGATGGAGAAGGTGATCGGCCTGATCCCCGTCTCGCAGACGATCTTCACCGGCTACAACGCGTTCGTCACGATCGGCCTGATCGTGCTGCTGCCGTTCCTGGCGCGGATGATGATGCCGAAGCCGCATGAGGTGGTGTCGGTCGATCCGAAGCTGCTGGAAGAGGAGCCGAGCTTCGAGCGCAAGCTCGGGCCGGGCGCGAGCTGGGCCGAGCGGATGGAGGAAAGCCGCTTCCTGTCGCTGCTGGTGGCGGCGCTGTGCGTGGTGTTCCTCGTGATCCGCACCAGGATCAAGGGCTTCGTGCTCGACATCGACACCGTCAACCTCGTGTTCCTGGCCGCGGGCCTCGTGCTGCACAAGACGCCGATGGCCTATGCGCGCGCGATCGGCGCGGCCGCGCGCGGCGCCGGCTCGATCATGATCCAGTTCCCGTTCTATGCCGGTATCCAGGCGCTGATGGATCACTCGGGGCTGGCCGGCGTGATCACCAAGTGGTTCGTCGATATCGCGAACGTCCACACCTTCCCGCTGCTCGCGTTCCTGAGCTCGGCCGTGATCAATTTCGCGGTGCCGTCGGGCGGCGGCCACTGGGTCGTGCAGGGGCCGTTCGTGATGCCGGCCGCGCAGGCGCTCGGCGCCGATCTCGGCAAATCGGCCATGGCGATCGCCTACGGCGAGGCCTGGACCAACATGGCGCAGCCGTTCTGGGCGCTGCCGGCGCTCGCGATCGCCGGGCTCGGCGTGCGCGACATCATGGGCTATTGCGTGACGGCCCTGCTGTTCTCGGGCGTGGTGTTCGTCGCGGGGATTTATCTGTTCTGAATGATTGACGGGCGGGACGAGGCGACCGGCAGCGGCGGCGACCGCCTCTCCGGTCCCGCCTCCATGGCCCGCCCCTCCGGCACCGCTTCTCCGGCCCTGACTCGCCGGCCCTGACGCCCCGTCCGACCGGAGCGCCGCCCGCAGCCGCACCGGTCAGGCCGGCGCCGGCTCCCTGCCGGCCACGCCGCGCTCCCGCCACCTGCCCGCCCTCCGGCTTCCCGCCGCCTCGCCTCGCCTCACCTCACCTCGCCTCACCTCGCCTCGCCTCGCCCCGTCCTGCCTGCCTGCCTGCCTGCCTGCCTGCCTGCCTGCCTCGCGCAGCATGGTTCGCGCGCGCCATCGGCGTCAAACCGCGCCGGTTCCTGCCCCGGTTTGCCGCGGCGCACCCGCCCCGCCCCCCGTTCGGCCCGTCATCCGGCAAATTGACGGCGCTTTTGGCG
The DNA here is from genome assembly GCF_017104645.1 of Burkholderia sp. Ac-20379. Lineage (GTDB taxonomy): Bacteria > Pseudomonadota > Gammaproteobacteria > Burkholderiales > Burkholderiaceae > Burkholderia. The sequence goes on along the minus strand of NZ_JAAGPF010000184.1, from coordinate 9,606 downwards.
TCATCTCGGCGCTTGGCCATGCGCCGGCGCCCGCGATAATTTAACAATTGATCACTTTGCCACGCCACCATGCCCAGCACGCTTGATTCCCTCGCGCGCGCGGTCGAGAAGCTCTCGTCCGGCACGTTCGACCCCGCCGTGTTCGCGGAAACCGGCGTGTTCGTGATGCGTGGCGCGATCCCGGCCGACGTGATGCGCGGCTGGCAGGCCGCCTGGCGCGCGTTCTACGACGCCCAACTGCGCGAAGGGCGCGACGTGAGCCGCCGCAACCCCGTCTCGCTGACCGAGGAGCTGCCCGACACGCTCGCGCACATGTACCGGGAGCCGGTGTTCGCCGACACGCTCAAGCAGATCTTCGGCCCGCACGTGGCGCTCTACAACCATCGCTTCGTGATCAAGGACCGGTTCAGCCCGGCCCCCGTGTTCCTGCACCAGGACAGTTGCTACCACCTCGGCAACCTGAACAAGTGCAGCCTGTTCGTGGCGCTCAGCGAGGTCAACGAGGCCAACGGCGCGATGAGCTTCTACCCCGGTTCGCACCGGCTCGGCGTGCTCGGCGACGCCGGCGAGATCGATCCCGCCGCGTTCGACATCCAATGGCCGAAGATCACGCCCGAGCTGGCGCCCGGCGATTTCGTCGTGATGAACAGCTCGGTGTGGCACGAATCCGGCCCGAACACGTCGGGCGTCGACCGGATCCTGGCCGACACGATCGTGCAGCCGGCCGACGATCCGACCGGCATCGACCTGCTGTGCGGCGAATGGCAGACCGACATCTTCTATTCGCACCGGAACCACATCCGCTATTTCAAGAATTCCCGTATCCACAAGCTGATCAAGTACGAAAAAGAACGCAACGCCGGTTGAACACACGCCGGCCGCCAGTCGAACAACTAAATGAGAGATCCAATGACCACTCAATTCACCGCCACGCAATCGCGCCCTTCGGGAATGATTCATATCCGTCCGACGCAATTGCTTTCGATTCCCGACGACCATCCGGAAGAGATCCGCTTCTTCATGCCGCCCGCGCAAGGCGCCGGCTCGCTGACGTCGCTCGAATCGATCGCGCTGCTCAAGCTGATGCGCGTGGTGGAGCCGGCCAGGCTGTTCGAATTCGGCACCTACAAGGGCTACACCACGCGGCTGCTGGCCGAGAACCTGACGCCGCACGACGTCGCGGGCGAGCGCATCTACACGCTCGATCTGCCCGATCTCGACGACGTGGCGTTCCAGGGCGACGACCGCCATCTCGCCAGCGAAGCGCTCGGCTTCGAACGAAAATACCTCAAATCGTCGAACCGTCACCTCGTCAAACAGGTGTTCCAGGATTCGATGAAGCTCGACCCGGCGCCGTATGCCAAGCAGTTCCAGTACGTCTTCATCGACGCGAATCACGAAGTCAGTTACGTCCGCAAGGACACCGAGAACGCGCTGGCGATGCTGGCCCCCGAAGGCCGCGCCTGCATCGCCTGGCACGACTACGGCAACCGCCAGTTTCCCGAACTGACGCAATACCTCGACGATCTTGCCCGCGACATGACGCTGTATCACATCGAGAACACGATGATCGTGTTCCATCTGCGCGGCGTCGCGGTGCCGGAACGCAAGATCCAGACCGAATCCACCCCTTGACGCGCAAGCGCTCAGCCCGCAACGACAGGTAACGCCATGGCCATTCCTTCGCAATTCGACAACGACACCTTCTCGCTGGCGCGCGACCACCTCGCCGCCTTCGTGCGCCGCACCGCGGACAAGCTCGCCGGCGAACCCGGACGCCTGCTCGAAGTCGGCCCGCAGGATCGCACCTTCGTGCGCGAATGCTTCGCCAACTTCAAGGTCGACACGTTCGACGTGGTGGATACCTACGGGCCCGACATCGTCGGCGACATCACCCGCCAGAACGCGCAGATCGCCGACAGCGCCTACGATTGCGTCGTCTGCATGGAAGTGATCGAGCACACGCTCAATCCGTTCGAGGCCGTGAAGGAAATTCGTCGCGTGCTGCGTCACGAAGGCTGGCTGTTGATTTCCGCGCCGCTGAACTGGCGCATCCACGGGCCGACGCCCGATTGCTGGCGCATCACCGAGCACGGCTGGAACGCGCTGCTGCGCGATTTCGACATCGTCGAGATCGACATCCTCGAATCGCCGGGCCGCGAGCTGTTCCCGATCCGCTACAACGTGCTCGCGAAGTGCAACAAGTTCAAGGAAAGCAAGGACAGCGATCTGACGTTCCGCTGGATCTGAGCAGGGCGTCAATCGCTTGGCGAAACCCTTCGCAACGCGTCACAATGTCGGCGACGTCACGCAAGCGAAGGAGAACGCCTCTTGGACGCCACGCCCCCCAACACCCCCGCGCTCACCGCGCTCGGCCAGCAGTTCGCCTTCCTGGCCGAGCTCGACAAGCTCAAATCGGTGCTGCGGCAATCGCCGCTCGTCAATCGCACCCGCAAGGAAAATTCGGCCGAGCACTCGTGGCATCTGGCCATGTTCGCGATGACGCTCGCGCCGCAGTACGCCGACGGCGCCGACGTCATGCACGTGGTCAAGCTGCTGCTGGTGCACGACATCGTCGAGATCGACGCGGGCGATCATCCGTTCCACGCGCCGGGCGCGGGCGCGAACGACATCGAAGCGCAGGAGCACGAGGCCGCCGCGCGCATCTTCGGGCTGCTGCCCGAGCCGCAGGGCGCGGCGCTGCGCGCGCTGTGGGAAGAGTTCGAGGCGGCGCGAACGCGCGAGGCGATCTTCGCCAAGGCGCTCGACCGCCTGCAGCCGCTGCTGATCAACACGCTGACCGACGGCGGCACCTGGCGCGAGAACGGCATCACCGAGCAGCAGGTGATCGAGCGCTACGGCCCGGTCATCGCGCGCGGCTCGCCGGCGCTGTGGGACGCGGCCCGCGAGCGCGTGCGCGCGCACTTCGCCGCGCGCTGAACGCGCTCGCCAGCGCGCGTCAGCCCTTCGGCTTCGCGCGATACAGCCCGATCACCGACGAGAAATCGAGCCCCCCGCTGCCCCCCGCGCTGTGCGCCTGATACAGCTGCTGCGCGAGCGCGCCGAGGTAAGCGGGTTGCCGCACCGATTTCGCGGCGTCGGTGGCCAGGCCCAGATCCTTCAGCATCAAGTCGGTGCCGAAGCCGCCGCTGTAGCCGCGCGCGGCCGGCGCCGTCGCCACCACGCCCGGAAACGGGTTGTAGGTGTCGGAGCTCCAGCAGCGCCCGGTCGAGCTGTCGACGATGCCGGCCAGCACCTTCGGATCGATGCCGAGCGCCTCGCCGAGCGCCATCGCCTCCGATACGCCGGCCATCGTGATGCCGAGGATCAGGTTGTTGCAGATCTTCGCCACCTGCCCCATCGACACGCCGCCGCACGGCACGATGTTGCGCCCCATCGCGGCCAGCAACGGCTTGAGCGCGTCGAATCCGTCGCCCTCGGCGCCGACCATGAACGTCAGCGTGCCCGCCGTCGCACCGCCGGTGCCGCCCGACACGGGCGCATCGACGAAGCCGTTGCCGCGCGCCGCCGCGGCCTGCGCCATCGCCTTGACGGTGGCCGGATCGATCGTGCTGCAATCGACGATCGTCACGCCCGGCGCGATCCCCGCCAGCACGCCGTCCTCGGCCCCGATCACGTGGCGCACGTGGGCGGCGGCCGGCAGCATCGTGATCACGCATTCGACGTCGCTCGCCGCGTCCTTCGGCGAGGCCGCCGCGCGCGCGCCGGCGTCCACCAGCGCGCGCACCGCCGCCGCGTCGAGGTCGAACACGCGCAGCGCGTGCCCGGCCTTCAGCAGATTGCGCGCCATCGGCGCGCCCATGTTGCCCAGCCCGATGAATCCGATCTTCATGACGTGCGCTCCTCGTGCCGGGCTCAGCGCAGGCTGATGGTGGTGTTGACGCCGTCGTTGACGGTGGCGTCGTCGAACCAGCGCGCGGTGACGGTCTTGGTCTGCGTGTAGAACTGCACGACCTGCTTGCCGTACGGGCCGAGGTCGCCGAGCTTCGAGCCGCGCGAGCCGGTGAAGCTGAAGAACGGCACCGGCACCGGAATCGGAATGTTGATGCCGACCTGGCCGACATCGATCTCGTTCTGGAACTTGCGCGCCGCCGCGCCACTCTGCGTGAACAGGCCCACGCCGTTGCCGAACGGGTTCGCGTTGACCAACGCGATCGCCTCGTCGAGCGTGTCGGCGGTCAGCACCACCAGCACCGGCCCGAAGATTTCCTGCGTGTAGATGCGCATGTCGGTCTTCACGTCGGTGAAGATCGTCGGGCCGACGAAGTTGCCGTCGGCGTAGCCGGGCACCGTCACGTCGCGGCCGTCGAGCAGCAGCGTCGCGCCTTCCTGCACGCCCGATTCGATCAACTCCAGAATGCGCGCCCTGGCCGCCTTCGACACCACCGGGCCCACATCCGTGCCGGCCTCGTTGCCGGCGTTGACCTTCAGCGTGCGCGCCTTGGCGGCGAGATCGTGCACCCAGTCGCGCGCCGCGCCCACCAGCACCACCACCGAGGTGGCCATGCAGCGCTGGCCCGCCGCGCCGAAGCCCGCGCCCGCCAGCGCGTTGAGCGTCTGCTCGCGGTTCGCGTCGGGCAGCACCACGGCATGATTCTTCGCGCCCATCATCGATTGCGCGCGCTTGCCGTGCTCGCTCGCGAGCCGGTACACGTGCGTGCCGACGGCCGTGGAGCCGACGAACGACACGGCCTGCACATGACGGTGCGTGCACAGCGCATCCACCGCCTGCTTGCCGCCGTGCACTACATTCAGCACGCCCTTCGGCACGCCGGCCTCGATCGCGAGCTTGACCAGCTCCATGGTGGACAGCGGATCCTGCTCGGACGGCTTCAGCACGAACGTATTGCCGCAGACGATCGCCATCGGGAACATCCACAGCGGGATCATCGCGGGGAAGTTGAACGGCGTGATGCCGGCGCACACGCCGATCGGCTGGCGCAGCGTGTACGTATCCACGCTGCCGGCCACGTTCTCGGCGAATTCGCCCAGCTGCAGCGTGCCGATCGAGCAGGCGTGCTCGACCACTTCGAGGCCGCGGAAGATGTCGCCTTCGGCGTCGGGCAGCGTCTTGCCCTGCTCGGCCGTCAGCACGGCGGCGATGCGCGGCATGTGCTCGCGCACCAGCGCCTGGAAGCGCAGCATCACGCGCAGCCGGGCGCCGAGCGGCGTGTGCTTCCAGGTGGCGAACGCGGCGTGCGCGGCCTCGATGGCGGCGTCGATCTCGCCCGCCGTGGCGAACGGCACGCGCGCCAGCACCTGCTGGGTGGCCGGGTTGACGATGTCGCGCCACTCGGTGCTGGCCGATTCGACGAATTCGCCGTTGATCAGCAGCGGCACGTTCGGCACGGCTGCTGCGTTGTCCTGAATGACTGCGTTCATGTTCGACTCTCTGCGGTTGCCGGCGCGAGCGCCGCGACGGATCGGACGCCGCGCGCCGGATAGATGGAGGGGGTTATTCCTTGCCGTCGCGCAGGCAGAGCGCGCAAGCGATCGCGATCGCGCCGAGCGCGACCATGTAGGCCACCACGTAGCGCGGGTTGCCGCCGCCCGTGGCGAGCAGCGCGGTGGCGATCATCGGCGCGATGCCGCCGCCGAGCACGCCGGCCGCCTGCACCGACACCGAAATGCCGCTGTAGCGCACCTGCGGCGGGAACTGCGCGGCGAAGAACTGCGATTCGGGCGCGTAGAGGATCGGGAACACCACGCCCACGCCGAGCACCATCGCCCACCACACGGCCAGCGCGTGACGCGTTTCGAGCATCATGAAGAACGGCGCGGCGAACAGGCACATCACCACCAGCCCGATCACGAACAGGCGCTTCTGCCCGATCAGGTCGCTCAGATAGCCCGACAGCGGCATCGTGACGATCGACAGCGCCGCGCCGGCGGTGATCGCATGGAGGATCTGCGCCTTCGGAATCGCGAGCTGGTTCGCCGCGTACGACAGCGCGAACGCCACGACCAGATAGAACCAGGTGTTCTCGGCGGTGCGCGCGCCGATGATCGCGAGCAGCGCGCGCGGGTGACGCACGATCACCTCGGCCACCGGCGATTTCACGCGCGCGCCGTCCTGCTTGAGCTTCTCGAAATCGGGCGACTCGGGCACGCGGGTGCGGATGTACCAGCCCACCATCAGCAGCACCACGCTCGCCAGGAACGGCACACGCCAGCCCCACGACAGCAGCGCCGGCTCGGGCAGCGCCGCCACCGCGGCCATCGCGCTCGACGAGAGGATCAGGCCGAAGCCCACGCCCGTCTGCGGCAGGCTGCCGAACAGCCCCTTCTTGCCCGGCGGCGCATGCTCGACCGCCATCAGCGCCGCGCCGCCCCACTCGCCGCCCACCGCCATGCCCTGAATGAAGCGCATCGCCACCAGCAGCCCGGCGGCCCAGTAGCCGATGCTCTGGAACGACGGGATCAGGCCGATCGCGATGCTCGGAATCCCCATCATCAGCAGCGTGGCCATCAGCATCGACTTGCGGCCGATCTTGTCGCCGAAGTGGCCGAACACGATGCCGCCCATCGGCCGGCCGATGAAGCCCACGCCATAGGTGGCGAACGCGGCCAGCGTGCCGAGCACCGGATCGAGCGTGGGGAAGAACACCTTGTTGAAGACGAGCGCGGCGGCGGTGCCGTATAGGAAGAAGTCGTACCACTCGATGGTGGTGCCCGCCATGCTGGCCCAGCCGGCCACGACGTAATCCTTCGCGGATCGGCGCGCCGCCGGCGGCGCCGCGGCGGCGGTCGAATGCAGTTCCATGTTGTCTCCGGTGTTCTTGTCCAATAAGGGGAATCCCTATTGCGCGTCGCGCTTTTCGGCAACGTCCCGGCGAGTATAGTTCTTTGATTTTCCACACGAAATAACGCTGAACGCCCATCCGTTATGCAAAAATCCACAAGCGAAATGCGCCGGATCAACTGGGACGACTTGCGTTATTTCCTGGCTGTCGCGCGGACGCAAACAGCCAGCGCGGCGGCGCGCCGGCTCGGCGTCGATCACACCACGGTGGCGCGGCGCGTGCGCGAGCTGGAGGCGTCGCTGGAGGCGGTGCTGTTCGAGAAATCGCGCGCGGGCGGCTTCGTGCTGACCTCGGAGGGCCAGCGGCTGCTGACCTACGCCGACGAGATCGAAAGTGCCGTGCAGTCGGCCGGCGAGCAGTTCAAGGGCGGCGCGAACCTGCTGTCGGGGCACGTGCGGATCGGCTCGACCGAGGGCTTCGGCTCGTTCTTCCTCGCGCCGCAACTGGCGCACTTCGCGCGCGCCCATCCCGAGATCTCGATTGATCTGCTGCCGGTGCCGCACTTCGTCAGCCTGTCCAAGCGCGAGGCCGATCTCGCGATCGTGCTGGAGCGGCCCGAGCGGGGCCAGTACGTGCACACCAAGCTGTGCGATTACCGGCTGCAGTTGTACGGCACGCAGGCGTATCTGCAGCGCCACCCGGTGTCGCCGCGGCTCGCCGACCTGCGCGAGCACGCGTTCCTGAACTACGTGACCGATCTGGTGTTCAGCCCCGAGCTGCTGTACCTGGAGCGCACCGTGCCCGGCGCGGGCGCGAACCTCTCGACCACCAGCATCGTCGCGCAATATCACGCGGCGCTGCAGGGCACGGCGCTCGCGATCCTGCCCTGCTTCATGGCCGAGCCCGACCCGCGCCTGATCCCGGTGTTTCCGGGCGAAGTGTCGATCACGCGGCACTTCTGGCTGTGCTGCCGCGAGGACATCCGCAACCTGCGGCGGATCTCGGCGCTATGGGATTTCCTGCGCGATTCGGCCGTGCTCAACCGCACGTTCCTGCTCGGCCAGACGCCGGAGATGCGGTTCGCCGCGCTCTGAACGCGCTCGCGCTTGCCACGCGACAACGGATGTTGTATGTAATCCAAATGATCCAGACAGCAGCATCGCGCTCATGAGAAAGTCCAGACAGGAAGCGGCCGAAACCCGCCAGCGCATCGTCGAGGCCGCGTCGCGCAAGTTCCGCGAGAACGGCATCGAGAACACCGCGCTCAGCGACGTGATGGCCGAAGCCGGCCTCACGCACGGCGGCTTCTACAAGCACTTCGCCTCGAAAGACCAGATGGTGGTGGAATCGCTTCAGCTCGCCACGCAGAACGCGCGCGAGAACATGGCGGTGACGCTCGACGGCGCGCCGGGCAAGCGCGGCCTCGACGCCACCATCGACCGTTATTTGTCGGCGCTGCACGTGGGCGGCACCTGCAGCGATTGCGCGCTCGTCTCGCTGGCGAGCGAACTGGTGCGCGGCAGCGAGGACGTGCGCAGCGCGGCGGCCGACAGCACGATCGCGCTGATCGAGCTGTTCGCGAGCCACCTGAGCGACCTGACGCCTGCCGCGGCGCGCAAGAAGGCCTCGGTGATCGTCTCGACGATGATCGGCGCGCTGACGGTGGCGCGCCTCGTCAACGACGAGGCGCTCGCGGCCTCGGTGCTGCGCGAAGCGCGCAAGGCGCTTCAGCAGCCCTGAGGCGAGCGGCCGGCCGGGCTCGTCGGCCGGCCGTCGAACCGCTTGCAGGGCATCGTGCAGGGCGTGGCCGCCGGGCCCACGTCAGGCCCGCTCTCCAGCCAACCCCAGTCAGCCGGCCGCCGCCGGCTTCGACACCGCGCCCGATGCGGGAGCCGCCGCCTCCGCCGTCTGCCCGGTCGCCCATCCCCCGCCCAGCGCACGGAACACCGACACCGCCGCCCGCGCCGAATCGGCGCGCGTCGCATCGAGATCGTCGCGCGCGCTCAGCAGTTGCCGATCGGCGTCGAGCACGTCGGTCAGCGTGATCGCGCCGGCCTTGTAGGCGCGCTCCGACAGATCGCGCGCCCGCGTCAGCGACGCCACCTCGGCGTCGAGCTCGCCCTGCCGCAGTTGCGTCTGCGTCAGCGACACGAATGCGTTCTCGACATCCTCGGCCGCCTTCAGCACCGTCTGCCGATAGACGGCCAGCGCCTCGGCGTTCGCGCCGCGCGCCGACGCCACCTCCGCATCCACCTTGCCGAAATCGAACAGCCGCCAGCGCAGCCCGGCCGTCACGGCCGGCTGGAACGCACGTGCCGTGAACAACTGCCCGGCGTTGATGCTGTCGAAGCCGAGCAGGCCCGAGATCGACAGCTTCGGGTAGTAGTCCGACAGCGCCGCGCCGATCCGCTCGTTCGAGGCGGCCAGCCGGCGCTCGGCCGCGATCACGTCGGGGCGCCGGCGCAGCACGTCGGTGGGCGCGGCGCTCGCATCGACCGATGGAATGCCCGGGATCCCGCCCGGCCCGGCGAGCTGGCTCGCGTAGGTGCCGGGCTGCGCGCCCATCAGGATGTCGAGCCGGTTCAGTTGCGCGACGAGGTTGGTCAGCAGCGTCGGGATCGATGCGCGCGCCTGCCGCAGCAACGCGTCGGCCTGCGCGATCTCGCGCTCGTCGGCCGCGCCCGCGCTGCGGCGCGCCTTGACCAGATCGAGCAGATGCGTATCGGTGCGCACCTGATCGTTGGCCACCGCGAGCCGCGCCTGGTAGCCGCGCACCTGCAGATACGCGTCGGCCGCGTCGGCGGCCACCGTCACGCGCGTGCCGAGCCGGTCCGCCTCGGCC
>NZ_JAAGPF010000183.1 GCF_017104645.1 Burkholderia sp. Ac-20379 | reverse complement strand
CGGTCGGCCGCGACATGGCGAACGGCACGGACGGCGGAGGCGGCAGCGGCGGGTCGATCCTGCACGCGTCGTACGGCGGCGAGGCGCTGGCGCGCCAATCGGCGATCGCCTACGTGACCTACGCGCCAATGGTGACGCGGCCGGTGGAGGTGGGCGCGGATCGCGAGCAGGAGCTGGTGCAGTGGCTGTCGAGCCGGCTCGGCACCGACGTGCGTCCGCCGATCCTGACGCGCGCCGGCTACGAGCTGATGGGCGGCCGCCTGCTGCCCGGCGACGACGGCCCGATCGCGCAGTTCATGTATCACAACGCGCTCGGCGAGCGGATCACGCTGAACATCTCGCACCGCAAGCTGGCGTCGGACGTGACGGCGTTCAAGCTCTATCAGAGCGGCCCGGTCAACGTGTTCTATTGGGTGGACGGCCGGTTCGGCTATGCGGTGTCGGGCGGCATGGATCGTCATGCGCTGCTCGACCTGTCGCACGAGGTGTACGAGCAGCTGACCGCGAGCGGCGGGCCGCAACCGGCGAAATAACCAGCAGGGCATGGCGGAGACGGTGAACGCGGCGCGATGCCCAAACATCGCGCCGCGTTGCCGTTTACCGGCCGGGCATGCCGATGGCGATTCAGCGGTTCACGTCGACCACGATCCGGCCGCGCACCTTGCCGGCCAGCAGGTCCGCGCCTGCGCCGATCGCCTCGGCCAGGCCGATTTCGCGCGTGATCGTGTCGAGTTGGGCCAGGTCGAGCGTGTCGGCCAGCATGCGCCAGGCCGCTTCGCGCTCGGCGTGGGGCCGCGTCACGCTGTTGACGCCGAGCAGGCTCACGCCGCGCAGGATGAACGGCGCGACCGTGGCCGGCAGCGCCATGTCCTGCGCGAGGCCGCAGGCGGCCACTGCGCCGTCCGCGCGCAGCGAGGCGCACACGTTCGCGAGCGTCGCGCCGCCCACCGAATCGACCGCCGCGCCCCAGCGCTCCTTCTGCAGTGGCTTGCCCGGCGCCGACAGCGTCGCGCGGTCGATCACCTCGGCCGCGCCGAGCCCGGTCAGGTAATCGATTTCCTGGGTCTTGCCCGTGGAGGCCACCACGCGATAGCCGCGCCGCGCGAGCAGCGCGATCGCGAAGCTGCCGACGCCGCCGCTCGCGCCCGTCACCAGCACGTCGCCATGCTGCGGGCCGACGCCGTGGCGCTCGAGCGCGAGGATGCACAGCGACGCCGTGTAGCCGGCCGTGCCGGCCGCCATCGCCTGCCGCGCCGTGAGCCCGCGCGGCAGCGGGATCAGCCAGTCGCCGTTGACGCGCGCGCGCTGCGCCAGCCCGCCCCAATGCTGTTCGCCCACCCCCCAGCCGTTCAGCACCACCGCGTCGCCGGGCCGGTAGCGCGAATGCGCGCTCTCGCGCACCGTGCCCGCGAAATCGATCCCCGGCACCATCGGAAAGCGCCGCACCACCGGGCTTTTGCCCGTGATCGCGAGGCCGTCCTTGTAGTTGAGCGTGCTGTATTCGACATCGACCAGCACGTCGCCCTCGGGCAGCCGCGCCTCGTCGAGCGTGTCGAGCCGCGTGTGGCTGGCGCCGTTGGCGTCCTGTTCGATCAGAAGGCAGTGGAACATCGTGTGCGTCTCTCGTCGGAAAGTGCGTCCGGTCACGGACGGGCGCGGGCGCCGGCCGGCTGCCGCTGCGGCAGCACGGCCAGGAACCCGTCGAAGAAGATGTCGAGCGGCGTGGCGTTGCGCACCAGCCGGGCGCGCAGCACCGCGCCTTCCCAGCCGATCCAGAAGAACGCGGCGAGCGCGTCGGGGTTGGCGTCGGCGGCGAGCGTCCGCTCACGTTGCGCGTCGCGCAGGCAGTGCGCCACGCGGGCCTGCCAGTTCGCGAAGATCGCTTCCAGCGCTTCGCGGAAGCCTTCCGGCAGCGCGCCCACTTCCAGCCCGAGGTTGCCGATCAGGCAGCCGCGCGCGAACGCGTGACGCGCCATGCCGGCCTTCGCGTCCTCGACGAAATCGGCCAGCCGCGCGAGCGCCGGGCGGCTTTCGTCGAGCAGCCAGCGGTCGAGGCGCGCCGCGAAGTAGGCGTCGTAGGCCGTCATCAGCGCGTGGCCGAACGCTTCCTTGCTCTCGAAGTAGTGATAGAACGAGCCCTTCGGAATGCCGACGCGCTTGAGCACCGTATCCAGGCCGGTGGCCGAGAAGCCTTGCTCCGTCAGCAGCTCCATGCCGGCGCGGACCAGCACGCCGCGCGTGTCGGCATGCGCTTGCGGGTTTTTCGGGGGGCGGCCGCGGCGCGGCTTGGCGGTGGGATCGGTCATGCGGCCGATTTTAGACTGATCGTCTATAAAAATGCAAACGGCCGGTGCGCGGGCCGTTTGCGGCGCATGGCCACGCGGGACAGCTCAGCGGGCGGGGGCGAGTTCGAGCGTGTGCGGCGCTTGCGCGACGAAATCCGGTTCGACGCCGTGGTAGTCGTAGCGCGTGACGATCGCGCGCCGGGCGCCGTCCGGGCCGGCGAGGTAGTCGATCCGGTTGACCGAATTCGGCACGCCGTCGCGCAACCGGCGCGACACGGCCGTGCCGCCTTGCACGCCATACACCGGGCGCGCCAGCCCGGCCACCGGCCAGATGCCGGGCAGATGCGTGTGGCCGCCGAGCACCAGGTCGACGCCGGCCTCGGCCCAGCGCCGCAGCGCCGCGTCGCGGCCGTGCAGCAGATCGTGGCGATCGGCCGGATCGGCGGCGACGATCGGCTGATGCACCACCGCCACGCGCAACTGCGCCGGCTGCGCACGTTCGAGCCGCCGCGCGACGCGCTCGACCTGCGCCGCCGAAATCTCGCCGGCCGTGTGCCGCGCCGCGCGCGTGGTGTTGACGCCGAGCACCAGCAGCGCGGGCGCCTCGAATTCCGGCTCCAGCGCCGCGCCGAACGCGCGCCGGTAGTTCGCGTAGGGCCGCCGCCAGCGCGCGACGAGATCGAACAGCGGGATGTCGTGATTGCCCGGAATCGCCAGCACCGGCAGCGGAGCGAGCCGCGCGACGAACGTGCGCGCCGCGTCGAACTGGCCGCGGCGCGCGCGCTGCGTCAGGTCGCCCGACATCGCGATCAGCGCGGGCTGCAACTGCATGGCGAGCCGCAGCAGCGCCTCGACCGCGGCGGGCCGTTCCGCGCCGAAGTGGGGATCGGAAATCTGGAGCAGGGTGGTCATCGGGCGATTATCGCCGGCTCGGGCGCGTTCATTTGCGTTCGCGTTCGGCCGCGTCGGGCTCGGGCTTGAGCAGGCGCAGCGGTTGTTCGCCGACGCGAAACACCAGCGGCAGCGCGAGCCGGGCGATCTCGCCGTCGGTCGCGACCTTGATCGCGCGGCGCCGGCGCGACGCGCGATCGACCGTGAAGCGTTCGAAACCGAAGCCGATCACGTCGTTCGCATCGCGCACCCGGCTGATCGCGCCGCGCAGCGACAGCAGGATCTGTGCGAGCCGGCCGTGCGCGAGCGGCGCCATCGCCACCAGCATGCCCTGCGCGAGCAGCGGCGCTTCGGCCGCGCCGACCTGTTCGAGCTGGAGGCGGTTGTTCGCGACGAACAGCGTGGTGGTGCGCAGCTCGCGCACCGTGCCTTCGTGCTCGACGTGCAGCCGCAGCAGGCGGTGCGGGCGCAGCAGCGTGAGGATCGCCGAGCCGAGCGCGACCAGCCGGCTGCGGCCGAACTGGCGTTTGTATTGCTCGCGCTGTTCGAGCAGGCGCGGATAGAGGCCGAGGCTCGCATTGACGAGGAACAGTTCGTCGTTGACGAAGCCCACCTGCACCGGATGCTCGCGGGCCGCGAGCAGCAGCGCGATCGCCCGCTCCGGATCGGCCGGGATGCCGTGATCGCGGCTGAAGTAGTTGAACGTGCCGCGCGGCAGCACGCCGAACCGGCAGCCGGCGTCGTAGGCGGCGCGCGCCACCGTGCGCAGCGTGCCGTCGCCGCCTACGCCCACCAGCACGCCGGTGCCGGTGCGCTCGGCGGCGCGTGCGGCGGTGTCGGCCAGTTGCGACGGATCGGTGACGGTCACGAGTTCGTAACGGCGATTCGCCTGGGTGAAGGCGGCGTCGAGCTGCGCGGTGAGGGTTTCGACCTCGCGGGTGCGGCCGGAGCCGGTGTTGAGGATGAACAGATAGGGGGCGGGATCCGGAGAGGCGGGCGTCGTCATCGAGGGGCGCTCGGTGGGATGAAGCTTACGATTCTATTTCAATCGGGGCGGGGATGGGGATGGAGCGGTCATGCTTGCGTTGGACATGAAAGGCGTTACGCAGGATTTGATTTTGTTTTTGTCATGGAAGCTTGATGTGAAAATCGAAAGGCGTATTGTCATTTTGTTTTCTTGACTATTTATTCGAGAATATGATTCTATATTTTTCTTCTTTTGTTTCTGGAAAAATAAATGGTATCGGATCTCTTTCGGGAAATGGCCGAGCGTGAAAAGTCACTCTTGGCGGATAAGCAAGGGCTGGAGCCGGTTTTGCGAGAACGCCTTGATGATTCGGTCGGGATCGGCACCGGAAACATCACCTCGAAAACCTACCCCTACGATCATGTCGATCATCAGTGGGATGTAGTGATCCACGATGCTAGTTTTTCCAAGTTGGCATCCGGTGAAAACGCGCATTCCTTTCCGATTGAATCCGTTTTTTGCACCATCGAGGTGAAAAGCAAACTGGATGAAGATGAATATCTGAAATCGGCCAACGCGGCAGCAGAACTGAATTATCGGTGGAAGCTGCATTCGACGGACATGACACGGCGCACTCCGAGGCGATTTCTGTTCGCCTACGATGGTCCGGAACACATGGAAACCGTGGCGGGATGGATGAAGGGCGCGTACGCGGACAATCAAAGGCAATCGCCGAACCGACCTTTGCGAGAAGGGTACTTCGATGGCAGCAATGAGTTGAAGCGGAGCGATCATGTGTCGTCGAGCCTTGACGGGATCTTCGTGCTTGGGCGTGGGTTTGTTGCCATGGATTCATTCGGGTTCAGATTTCAGGGCGCGAGCGATCACGAGCCTGAAGCGTCTGGGCGCCATGCGGTGCACTGGTTCAATTATGTCTGTGCCGACGGCAAGGGGATTGCATTGGCATCCATGGCTCTCTGCTTGATTGATGTGTTTGGAGGGTTGAATCTGATCGACGAATCTTTCCAAGCGATCGAAGTGGACGGAAAATTGGAGTTCGTTGTTATGCCGTCCCCGCGGCCGATTTGAAAATCGCGACGCCTCGTGGCAACGTAGCCGTTGCCACGAGTGGCTGCCCCGGTTTCACTAGCCCGCAGCCGTATCCGTATCCGCGACGCCCGCCGTCTCCAACGCACGAACAAAAACAGCGACCGCAGTAATAAAAACCAAGGCAGCCACCACGGCGGCCAGCCAGGCACGCCGTTGCCGCTCCAAGCCGCTACACTGCGCGAACCGCTCGCCGTCGCACACCGCGCCGCGCCGCAGCCCCTTCGCCCGGAGACACCCCCATGCCCCAAGCCGCCGCGTCCCCCGCCGTCACCACCTGGCGCGGCGACGCGCTCGAAAACGTCCATCACGCCCATATCGCGGTAGTCGACACCGAAGGCCAACTGCTAGCCAGCCACGGCGACCCGCTGCGCATCACGCTGGCCCGCTCGGCAGCCAAGCCGGCGCAGGCGCTGGCCGTGCTCGAAACCGGCGCGCCGGCGCGCTTCGGCTTCGACGAGGCCGATCTCGCGCTGATGTGCGCGTCGCACAGCAGCGAGCCGCGCCACGTCGAGCGCGCCCAGGCGATGCTGGCCAAGCTCGGCGCGAGCGAGGACGACCTGCGCTGCGGCCCGCACACGCCGATCTCCGACGCCGTCTGGCGCGACTGGATCCGGCGCGGCATCGAGCCGCGCGCGGTGTGCAGCAACTGCTCGGGCAAGCACGCCGGGATGCTCGCGGGCGCGCGCGCGATCGGCGCGGCGCTGGCCGATTACCACCTCGACACGCATCCGATGCAACTGCGCGTGAAGCGCACGATGGCCGAAATCTGCGACCTGCCCGACGACGCCGTGGCCTGGGGCGTGGACGGCTGCAACCTGCCCACGCCGGCGTTCCCGCTCGACCGCCTCGCGCGGCTCTACATGAAGCTGGCCGATGCGGCCGACCGCGTCGAGGCGGGCGAGGGCAAGGAGGGCGTGGAGAATGCCGAAGCAAGCATGCGCCGCGATGCGCTGGCGCGGCTCTATCTCGCGATGACGCGCCATCCCGGGCTGGTGGCGGGCGAAGGGCGCTTCTGCACGCAGTTGATGCAGGCGTTCGACGGCCAACTGGTCGGCAAGCTCGGCGCGGACGGCTGCTACGGCGTGGGGATTCGCGCCTCGGACGCCACGCGCCGGCTCGGCGCGGCGGGCGCGATCGGCGTGTCGGTCAAGGTGGAGGACGGCAACGTGGGCGTGCTGGCGATGATCGTCAGCGAGGTGCTCGATCGGCTCGCGATCGGCACGGCCGATCAGCGCGCGGCGCTGGCCGCGTTCCATCGTCCGCCGATGCGCAACACGAAGGGCGTGGAAACCGGCCGCGTGGCGTTCCCGTTCGCGCTGGCGCGGCACTGACCGCCGCTGCGCGGCGCGCCGCCGCGCTTTCCCGGCGACGGGGCCGGAGATTCGGCTACCGAGCTACCGAGCTACTCGGCGCTTTGCGACGCGGCCGCCGGCGGCTTGCTGAAGCGGATATGCGCGATGCGGCGCACCAGCCATGCGGCGGCCACGGCCGCGCAGCCGGCCAGCGCGATGCCGATATGGATCGACTGCACCATCGTGCGGCGCGCGGCGTCGAGCAGCGCGCCGCCGTCGAGCCCGGCCGCGTGGAGCTGGGCGAGCAGCGCCTGGCCCACGCCCGGATCGACCAGCACGCGCGGGTCGGCCAGTTGCGCGAGCCAGCGCGCGGCGGTGTCCGGGCCGAGCACGCTGAGCGCCTCGCTCACGCCGGCCGCATAACGGTGCTGCACGATGGTCGCGAGGATGCTGGTGCCGAGCATGCCGCCCACCATTCGAGTGGATTGCAGCAGCGCGGTGGTGATGCCGAAGCGCTCGCGCCCGGCGATCTCCTGGCCGAAGATGTTCATGTTGTTCAGGATGAAGCCGAGCCCGATGCCCACCGCGCCCATCGCCACCTCGAGGATCAGCCGCGAGGTTTGCGCGCCGGTCAGCGCGAGCGTGGCCGAGGCGGCCGCCAGCATCCCGAAGCCGATCGACAGGATCACGGTGGGCTTCTTCAGGCGCGTGACGATGCGCGTGTTGATCAGGCTGCCGAGCGCGATGCAGGCGGCGATCGGCGTGGCGAGCAGGCCGGCCGTCTGCGGATCGAGCCCGAAGCCGCCCTGCAGCAGCAGCGGCGCGAAGAAGATCAGCGAGAACATCACGAAGCCGGCCAGCGTCGAGAGCAGGAACAGCGTGACAAGCTGAGGATCGCGAAACAGATCGAGCGGCACGATCGGGTGCGAGGCGCGGCGCTCGCACACCAGAAATCCGATGAACCCGAGCGCCACCACGGCGGCCAGCGTCAGCGTGCCGGCGGCGATGCCGTGCACCGGCAGCGCCTCGATCAGGAATTGCAGGCAGCCGAGCGTGATCGCCACCAGCACCGCGCCGGCGTAATCGATGCGGACCTTGCCCTCGCGCGGGCGCACGATCCGCGGCAGGTGCCGGCCGATGAAGTAGAGCGCGAGCGCGCCCACCGGCAGGTTGATCAGGAACGTGGAGCGCCAGCCGAAATGCTGGCTGAGCCAGCCGCCCAGCGACGGCCCGGCGGCCGTGCCGATGCCGTAGGTGGCGGCCAGCACCACCTGCCAGCGCACCCGCTCGCGCGGATCGGGGAACAGATCGGGGATCGACGCGAACGCGGTGCCCACCATCATGCCGCCGCCCACGCCCTGCAGCGCGCGCGCCACGGCCAGCATCCGCATGTCGACGGCGGCCGCGCACAGCACCGAGGCCAGCGTGAACACCACCACCGCGGCGATCACGAAGCGCTTGCGTCCGAAGTAGTCGCCGAGCCGGCCGAAGATCGGCACCGTCACCACCGAGGCGAGCAGGTAGGCGCTCGCGATCCAGGCGTAATACTCGAAACCGTGCAGGTCGGCGACGATCGACGGCAGCGCGGTGCTGACCACCGTCTGGTCGAGTGCCACGAGCATGTTGACGAGGCCGATGCCGAGCATGGCGAGCAGCGCGTCGCGGAAGGTCAGGGACGGTGAGGCGGGCGAGGGAGCGTTCACGAAAGGGGCGGCCGGGGGCGGTGCTGCGAAAGCCTCTCACGATAGCGACGCGCGCCGCCCCGCGCAACCGTTTCAGATGTTGATCGTGTTGATCGATCTCGCCGGGCGGGAATCGCGACGGGCCGCTGCGATGTCGTGGCCGCGTCGCGAAGCGAGCGGCCCGGCGCCGGCGCTCAGCCGCGCCCGACGAACGGCATGTGACTCGCCATCACCGTCATCGACAGCACGTTGGCGTCGAGCGGCAGGCTATCCATGTAGAGCACCGCGCGCACCACGTTGTCCATGCTCATGCGCGGCTCGACCTTCAGCGAGCCGTCGGCCTGCAGCGTGCCCTGCGCCATCAGGCTGCTCATGTCGCTGACCACGTTGCCGATGTCGATCTGCCCGCAGGCGATGTCGTAGGCGCGGCCGTCGAGCGAGGCGGCCTTGGTCAGGCCGGTGATCGCATGCTTGGTGGCCGTGTAGGCGGCGGCCTGCGGGCGCGGCGCATGCGCCGAGATCGAGCCGTTGTTGATGATCCGGCCGCCGCGCGGGCTTTGCTGCTTCATCAGCCGGAATGCGCCCTGCACGCACAGAAACGCCCCGGTCAGGTTGATGTCGACCGCCTGTTTCCAGTGCGCCACCGGCATGTCCTCGATCGAGCATTGCGGCGTGAACACGCCCGCGTTGTTGAACAGCAGGTCGAGCCTGCCCCAGCGCGCGGCGATCGCGTCGAACAGCCGGGCCACGGCGGCTTCGTCGCCGACATCGCAACTGACGGCCAGCGCGCGGTCTTCCGCGCCCGATTCGGCGATCACGGCCTGCAGCGCGTCGAGCTTGCGCGCGGCCAGCGCCACGCGATAACCCGCCTGCAGCAGGCCCAGCGCCACGCTGCGTCCGATGCCAGAACTGGCGCCGGTGACGAGGGCGACCTTCTCATTCATGTTCGACTCCCGAGGTTGCGGCCCGGCGCGCGGCGCGCCACGGCCCGATGAAAAAACGTTCAGTTCACCGCATCGTTCAGATCGGTCAGGTCGCGCCCGCGCGTTTCGGTGGAGAGCCACACGCCCACCAGCGTCAGCGCCGACAGCACGGCCGTATAGATGCCCATCACCCAGAACGAGCCGCCGGTCAGGCCGATCAGGTAGATGCCGAGAATCGGCGCGAGGCCGCCCGACAGCACCGCGCCGATCTCGCGCGAAAGCGCCACGCCCGAGTAGCGGTAGCGGTTGCCGAACAGTTCGGCGAAGTGCGCGCACTGCGCGCCCAGCATGCTGTTCGCGCCGAGCGCGAAGCCGCCGAACATGGCGATGCCCACCCACAGCGGATCGCCGGTGCTGATCATCCACCAGGCCGGCACCGACCACAGCAGCATGAAGATCGCGCCGCCGCGGTAAATCGCCTTGCGGCCGAAACGATCCGACAGCGCGCCGAACAGCGGCGTGGTGATCACGCTGGCCAGCGTCACCACGATCGCGCACGAGGTGCCGATCTTCGCGAGCTGCGCGCCGGGCACGCCGAGCCGGTTCGCTACCGTGCCGCCGAGGAACGCGATCACGATGGTGGTGTAGATGGTCGAGCCGCCCTGTTCGGCGAGGCGCATCAGCACCGCCGCCAGCACCGGCCGGCGCGCGTGCTGCACGACCTGGCGGATCGGCGAGCGCGCCACCTGATGGCCGCTTTCGAGCGCCGCGAACGCCGGGCTTTCGCGCAGCTTCAGGCGGATCCAGATCGCCACGCCGATCAGCACCACGCTGGCCAGGAACGGAATGCGCCAGCCCCAGGCGAGGATCGTCGCGGTATCCATCGAGTGCTGCAGCAGGCTGAACGTGGCGGTGGCGATGCCGAAGCCCGCGAAGATGCCGACGAACGGCAGCGCCGCGAAGTAGCCGCGCCGCTTGACCGGCGCGACCTCCGCCATCAGCGTCGAGGCGCCCGCCTGTTCGGCGCCCGCGCCGAAGCCCTGGATCAGCCGCAGCACGATCAGCCCGACCGCGCCGAGCGGGCCGGCCGGCAGCAGGCCCACCAGCGTGGTGGACACGCCCATGATCGCGATCGTCATCAGGAGAACGAACTTGCGGCCCTTGCGGTCGCCGAGCGAGCCGAAGAACACGCCGCCGAGCGGCCGCGCCAGGAAGCCCACGCCGTAGGTGGCGAAGCTCGCGAGCAGGCCCGCGTGGGCGTCGAACGTGGAGAAGAACACGCGGCTGAAGATCAGCGCGGTGGCCAGGCCGAAGATGGCGAAATCGTAGTATTCGAGCGCGCTGCCCACGGCGCTTGTCAGGATCGCGCGGCGTAGCTGCTGCGCGCTGACCGGTGCGGCGGCGGCCGCGTCGGGGGAATCGGGCCGCGCGTTCGCGGCATCAGACTGCGTCACGGGCGTGAACGCGTCGCGATGGGTTGTCATCTGTCTGTCTCCATGTCCGGCTTCTTGTCGTCGCGCACCGATCTGGCGGGGCGCGTCCGGCCGCAGCGAAATCGTTTCGGTGATCGAAACGTCTTCCATCGTTCGAGCGGCTTCGGCTACACTTGGTTATCGATAACCAAGTGACGCAAAATCTAACATAAAGGAGACGCGGATGTCCAAGGAACCCGTATTGGTTGTTACCCGATATCCCGAGGCCGACATGCTCGTGCTGGCCGAGCGCTACGCGCTGCATGTGCTGGCCGACGCGCCCGACCGGGCCGCCATGCTGGCCGAACTCGCGCCGCGCGTGCGGGTGCTGGCCACCAACGGCGAGGCCGGCGCGGACGCCGCGCTGATCGATGCGCTGCCGAAGCTCGAGGCGATCGTGTCGTACGGCGTGGGCGTGGATGCGATCGATCTGAAGCACGCCGCATCGAAGGGCATTCGTGTGACGAATACGCCCGACGTGCTGACCGAGGACGTGGCCGATCTGGGCCTCGCGCTGATGCTGGCGCTGGCGCGCGAGATCGCCGCGAACGATGCGCGCGTGCGCGCCGGCGAGTGGGGCCGCGAGCATTTCGCGCTGGCCGCGCGGATGTACGGCAAGCGGCTCGGCATCGTCGGCCTGGGCCGGGTCGGGCGCGCGGTGGCGCGGCGCGCGGCGGCGTTCGACATGCCGATCGCCTATCACGACCGCGCACGCTTCGATGACGTGCCGTACGCGTTTCACGACAGCGCGGCGTCGCTGGCGGCCAACGTGGATTTCCTGATGGTGTGCGCGGCGGCCGATCAGATTCCGCGCGGCGCGATCGGCGCCGAGGTGTTCGAGGCGCTCGGACCGAACGGATTCCTGATCAATATCGCGCGCGGCAGCATTCTCGACGAACCCGTGCTGGTGGATTACCTGAGCGACGGGCGCCTGCGCGGCGCGGCGCTCGACGTGTTCTGGAACGAGCCGGCGATCGACCGCCGTTTGCTGGCGCTGCCGAACGTGGTGCTGTCGCCGCATCGCGCCAGCGCGACGGTGGAGACGCGTTCGGCGATGGCGCAACTGGTGCGCGCCAATCTCGACGCGTGGCTGGCCGGCGAGCCGCTCGTGACCGAGTTCACGGCGCATCTGCCGAAAACGCCGGCCTGAGGCGGCGGGGGGCGGGCGCCCCCCATCTGGAGATCAGGCGCTTTCGCGCGCCACCACTTCGTAAGGAATGCGGATCAAGGCCGGTGCGTCGTGCAGCGTGCGCTGCGCCTTGGCCGAGGCCGTTTCGCGGCGCGACGCATTGGGCTGCTCGCTGGCGTCGATCGCGGCGAGCAGCGACAGGCCCGTCGAGCGGCCGATCCCGTAGGCGTCCACCGACACGGTCGTGATCGACGGATAGCAGTGCCGCGCCAGTTCGAAATCGCCGAAGCCGGCCACGGCGATGTCCTCGGGCACCTTCAGGCCGAGCCGCTGGCAGGCCATGATCACGCCGAACGCGTGGATGTCGCTGGTGCACATCACCGCATCGGTGTCGGGCCAATCGGCGAGCAGCCGGTTCAGCGCGGCGGCGGCGTTTTCCATCGCCACGCCGTGGGCCATGTTGGTGCTGCCGTCGGCCGGCGTGGCTTCGCGCGGCGCATGCAGGCCCGCCGCCTCGACGGCGGCCAGATAGCCGTTGCGGCGCGCGAGGCCGCGCATGTCCAGGCGCGTCGTGCCGCCCACGAAGCCGATGCGGCGATAGCCGCGCCGGTACAGGTAATGGCCCATCGCGGCCGCGGCTTCCTCGTTCGAGAAGCCCACCACGCGGTCGATCGGATCGGCCGGCAGCTCCCATGTCTCGATCACCGGAATGCGCGCCTGTTCGAGCATGGCGCGCGCGCGCGGCGTGTGATGGCCGCCCGTCAGCACGATGCCGCGCGGCTGGTGGCTCAGCAGCGAGGCGATCAGCGCTTCCTCGCGCTCGACCTGATATTCGGTGTTGGCCAGCAGCAGCCGCAGGTTGCGCGTCTCGGCCACCTCGTTGAGGCCGCGCACCGTTTCGGCGAAGTTCGAGCTCGACAGCGACGGCACCATCACGGCGACGATATTGGCGCGGCCCGAGGACAGCGCGCCGGCCACCGCGTCGGCCACGTAGCCGGTCTGGCGCACCGCGTCCATCACGGCGGCGCGCGTGGCGTCGCTGACATGCTGGCCGGTCAGCACGCGCGAGACGGACATCTTCGAGACGCCCGCGAGGCGCGCGACGTCGGCCATGCGGACGGGGGCGCCCGGTTCGGGCAGTGAATCGTGCTTGGTGCTCATGGTGTCGGAGTCGGATCGGCGCCGCAGCGCGGGGCGCGCGGCAAACGTCAATTGTAGCCGCAGCGGGCGGGCGCTCCCTGGGCGTTCCGGCCCTTGCGGCGCGGGGCCGCAAGAAAATTTTCGTTGTCATGTAACCGGATCGGCCTGCGAAACGATCTGGTAGAGACAGGCGCCGCATGACGGCGCGTTCCGCCCCGCTCGACGGGGCCGCCTCTCGATACAGGATGCTCCCATGACGACCACGACGTTTCGTTCGCTTTCCCGACTGTTCGACCCGGCCTGGCTGGCCGCACGCTGCCAGACCTGGGCGCCGCTGCCGGTGCGCGCGATCGTCGGCTACGGCTACATGGCGCACGGCTACGCGAAAATCGTCAAGAATCCCGAGCATTTCGCGGCGATCCTGCAGGCGCTCGGCGTGCCCGCGCCGCACCTGATGGCCTGGGCGACCATCGCGATCGAACTGGGCGGCGGCCTCGCCGTGCTGGCCGGCGCGTTCGTGCCGCTGGTGGCGTGGCCGATGCTGGCGGTGCTGCTGGTGGCGTCGGCCACCGTCCACCTGCAATACGGCTTCACGTCGATCAAGCTGATGGACGTGGTGAACGGCGTGCCGAAGTTCGGGCCGCCGGGCGTCGAAGCCGATCTGCTGTACGTGGCGGGGATCGTCACGCTGATGTTCGGCGGGACCGGGCCGTTCTCGGTGGACCGCCTGCTGCGCCCCTGGTACGCCCGGCTCAGCGGCGCGGCCCCGCGTGCCGCGCACCGCGTGTCGGCCTGACGCGTTCGCACGGAGCCGACGCATCGTGTCCACGCCCGCCATGACGATGGCCCTCGATCCGCGCCCGGCCACGGCGCCGGCGGCCCGGCGCGCCGGCCCCCGCGCCGGGGCCGCCGAGCCTTCCGAGGCCGAACGCCGCCTGACCGCGCTGCTGCTGCGCTCGATCGACGGCGACAAGGCCGCCTACCGCCATTTCCTGCAGGAACTGACGCGCGTGCTGCGCGCCCGCCTGCGGGCCAAGCTGCGCCGCCGCGACGAGGACGTCGAGGATCTGCTGCAGGAAGTGCTGATGGCGGTTCACAACGGCCTCGAGACGTTCCGGCCCGACGTGCCGTTGACGGCCTGGATCAGCGCGATCGTGCGCTACAAGGTGGCCGACTATCACCGGGCGCGGTTCCGCTGGGACGCGCTGCACGAACCGCTCGACGACGACGGCGATCTGTTCGTCGAATCGGGCAGCGAGGCCGCCGATGCGCGCCGCGACGTGGCGCAACTGCTGGCGACGCTGCCCAAGGGCCAGCGCGTGCCGATCGAGCACACGCGGCTGCAGGGCATGTCGGTGGCGGAGACGGCGCTGGCGACGGGGCTGTCGGAATCGGCGGTGAAGGTGGGCGTGCATCGCGGGCTGAAGGCGCTCGCGGCAAAAATTCGAGGCAAATGCGATGGAGACCGTAATGAAGACTGACGACCTGATCCTGAACCTGGTGGACGCGCCGCGCCTGCCGGGCCGCGCCGATGTCGGCCGCAAGCTCGGGCTGGCCGTGGCGGCGGGCCTGGCCGCCGCGCTGCTGCTGTTGCCGGTGATCTGGGGCGACA
>NZ_JAAGPF010000016.1 GCF_017104645.1 Burkholderia sp. Ac-20379 | reverse complement strand
GGCCGGGCAGCAGGCCGAAGCCACCTGCCACGTTGCCCGCGAGCGCCGGCACCAGCACGATGCCGGCGTCGGGTTTCTTGCGCGCGAGCGCGGCCCGCCGCGCCGCGGCCAGGCGGTCGGTGGCGGACGGGGGCAGATCCGTGGCGCGTTCGTCCAGCGCGCGGCGGATCTTCAGGGCAAATTCGAGTTCTTTGAGTTCGGGAGCGGAGCTCATAGCGTGATTCCTTTGGCCTTGAGCGCTTGTGCCAATGCGTGTGTGGCCCGTGAGCAGTGCGTCTTGACGCTGCCTTCGGAACAACCCATGGCGGCGGCTGTTTCGGCGACATCCATATCCTCCCAATAACGCATCAGGAAGGCTTCCCGTTGACGCGCCGGAAGCTTGCGGATTTCGTCGTCGATCAGCGTGAGCACCTGCTCCCGTTCGAGGCGGGTTTCGCTGCTCTCGATGCCGTTGCCGTTGTCGGCCGTATCGAGCGTTTCGAGCGGGTCGAAGTCCTCGTCGTCGCTGCCGCCGAGCGACGAGAAGAGGCTGACCCAGGTGTTGCGAACCTTCTGGCGGCGGAAGTAATCGTGGATCGCGTTTTGCAGGATCCGCTGAAAAAGCAGGGGCAACTCGGCCGGCGGCCGGTCGCCGTACTTCTCGGCGAGCCGGATCATCGCGTCCTGCACGATGTCGAGCGATGCGTCGTCGTCGCGCACGGCGTAGGCGGCCTGCTTGAACGCGCGCCGTTCGACGCTCGTCAGAAAATCGGCGAGTTCCTTGTCTGATGCCATTCCGTGAAAAGGTCTGCGCTCGAGGGGGCGGTAGGACGAAAAATTTCGTAAACGGGGCGGATGCTAACAAATTTTCGAGCCGGCCGGCACCTTGCATGGCGTCGCAGCGGCGGGCGGGAGCGCCGGCGGCCGCTGCCCGCGGTGCGGCGCTGGCGACGCGGCGGGATTTTTTTCTTGACCGCTTGACGGCGACACTATATCGTCGCTGGTTCGCAACATAAGTGATGGTCTCAATTGAGGCTGGCCCAAGAAGCCAGCTTGTCAACTGGACGCGCCGCTTGAACCCGGATCACAAGTTCGGCAGAGAGCACCCGATCAATTTTTTGCCGAAAATTCGAAAGGTCGATATGAACATGCCCAGCGCGGAATTCTCCACGTCGGAACCCATTCCAGCCCCCTCGAGCGACTCGATCGGCGCCACCGTGCTCATGCAGGCACTGGCCGACGAGAACGTCGAATTCATCTGGGGCTACCCCGGCGGCTCGGTTCTCTACATCTACGACGAACTCTACAAGCAGGAAAAGATCCAGCACGTGCTCGTGCGCCACGAACAGGCGGCAGTGCACGCGGCGGATGCGTACGCACGATCGACGGGTAACGTCGGCGTGTGTCTCGTCACGTCCGGCCCGGGCGTCACGAATGCCGTCACCGGCATCGCCACCGCCTACATGGATTCGATCCCGCTCGTGGTGATCAGCGGGCAGGTGCCCACCGCCGCAATCGGCCTGGACGCGTTCCAGGAATGCGACACGGTCGGCATCACGCGCCCCTGCGTCAAACACAATTTCCTCGTGAAGGACGTGCGCGACCTGGCCGAAACGGTCAAGAAGGCGTTCTTCATCGCGCGTACCGGCCGTCCCGGCCCGGTGCTGATCGACATTCCGAAGGACGTGTCGAAAACGCCGTGCGAGTACGCACCGGTCAAGAGCGTGTCGCTGCGCTCGTACAACCCGGTCACCAAGGGCCATTCGGGCCAGATCCGCAAGGCCGTCTCGCTGCTGCTGTCGGCCAAGCGTCCGTATATCTACACGGGCGGCGGCATCATCCTGGCCGACGCGGCGCGCGAACTGAACCAGTTCGCCGATCTGCTCGGCTACCCGGTCACGAACACGCTGATGGGCCTGGGCGGCTACCGCGCCTCCGATTCGAAGTTCCTCGGCATGCTCGGCATGCACGGCACGTACGAAGCGAACATGGCGATGCAGCACTGCGACGTGCTGATCGCGATCGGCGCGCGTTTCGACGACCGCGTGATCGGCGATCCGGCGCACTTCGCGTCGCGTCCGCGCAAGATCATCCATATCGATATCGATCCGTCGTCGATCAGCAAGCGCGTCAAGGTCGATATTCCGATCGTCGGCGACGTCAAGGAAGTGCTGAAGGAACTGATCGAGCAACTGCAGACGGCCGAGCATGGCCCCGACACCGAAGCGCTCGCGCAATGGTGGAAGGACATCGAGGGCTGGCGCTCGAAGGATTGCCTGAAGTTCGAC
Organism: Burkholderia sp. Ac-20379; assembly: GCF_017104645.1. Classification (GTDB taxonomy): domain Bacteria; phylum Pseudomonadota; class Gammaproteobacteria; order Burkholderiales; family Burkholderiaceae; genus Burkholderia. Next base: position 45,781 of record NZ_JAAGPF010000016.1, on the reverse strand, counting down.
CGCGAAAGCGAAATCATCAAGCCGCAGCACGTCGTCGAGACGCTGTGGAAGCTGACCAACGGCGAAGCCTACGTGTGCTCCGACGTCGGCCAGCACCAGATGTGGGCCGCGCAGTTCTACCGCTTCGACAAGCCGCGCCGCTGGATCAACTCGGGCGGCCTCGGCACGATGGGCTTCGGCCTGCCGGCCGCGATGGGCGTCAAGATGGCCCATCCGGACGACGACGTGGTGTGCATCACGGGCGAAGGCTCGATCCAGATGTGCATCCAGGAACTGTCGACCTGCAAGCAGTACGACACGCCCGTCAAGATCATCTCGCTCAACAACCGCTACCTCGGCATGGTTCGCCAGTGGCAGCAGATCGAATACAAGAAGCGCTATTCCCATTCCTATATGGATGCGCTGCCTGATTTCGTGAAGCTCGCCGAAGCGTTCGGCCACGTCGGGATGCGTATCGAAAAGTCGTCCGATGTGGAGCCGGCGCTGAAGGAAGCGCTGCGTCTGAAGGATCGCACCGTGTTTCTCGACTTCCAGACCGATCCGACCGAGAACGTCTGGCCGATGGTTCAGGCCGGCAAGGGCATCACCGAGATGCTGCTCGGATCGGAAGATCTGTAACGGCGCGTTCGCGCGTCGCGCCCCGCGCACCCGCTTCCACAAAGAGCGGGCGGCGCCGGGCGGCGCGCAGCGTGCATTCGAACTGGATTAGTCGAGACCTCATCGGGAAGAAGCGAACATGCGACACATCATTTCCGTGCTGCTGGAAAACGAACCGGGCGCGCTCTCGCGCGTGGTCGGCCTGTTCTCGGCACGTGGCTACAACATTGAAACCTTGACGGTGGCGCCGACCGAAGACAATTCGCTGTCGCGTCTGACCATCGTATCCATCGGCTCCGACGACGTGATCGAACAGATCACGAAGCATCTGAATCGCCTGATCGAGGTGGTGAAGGTCGTGGACCTGACCGACGGCGCGCATATCGAGCGCGAGTTGATGCTGATCAAGGTGCGGGCAGTAGGCAAGGAGCGCGAAGAAATGAAGCGGATGGCGGACATTTTCCGCGGCCGCATCATCGACGTGACCGAAAAGACCTACACCATCGAATTGACGGGCGCGAGCGACAAGCTCGACGCATTCATCCAGGGGCTGGACGCCGGCGCGATTCTCGAAACCGTGCGGACCGGCAGCTCGGGCATCGGTCGCGGCGAGCGCATCCTGAAGGTTTGACGCCGCCGTATCGAACGGAGCCGGGTGCGCCGTCATGCCCCGGTAGCAGTACCCATTGAACGAACTCACTGAATTTGCGAAGGAATGATCATGAAAGTTTTCTACGACAAGGACGCTGACCTCTCCCTCATCAAGGGCAAGCAAGTCACGATCATCGGTTACGGCTCGCAAGGCCACGCACACGCGCTGAACCTGAAGGAAAGCGGCGTGAACGTGACGGTCGGCCTGCGCAAGAACGGCGCGTCGTGGAGCAAGGCCGAGAACGCCGGCCTGACGGTCAAGGAAGTCGCCGAAGCGGTGAAGGGCGCCGACGTCGTCATGATGCTGCTGCCGGACGAGCAGATCGCCGAAGTGTACGCAAACGAAGTCCATGCCAACGCCAAGCAAGGCGCCGCGCTGGCCTTCGCACACGGCTTCAACGTCCACTACGGCCAAGTGATCCCGCGTGCGGATCTGGACGTGATCATGATCGCGCCGAAGGCCCCGGGCCACACGGTTCGCGGCACGTACTCGCAAGGTGGCGGCGTGCCGCACCTGATCGCCGTGCATCAAGACAAGTCGGGCGCAGCGCGCGACGTCGCGCTGTCGTACGCGGCAGCGAACGGCGGCGGCCGTGCCGGCATCATCGAAACGAACTTCCGCGAAGAAACCGAAACCGATCTGTTCGGCGAACAAGCCGTGCTGTGCGGCGGTACCGTCGACCTGATCAAGGCCGGTTTCGAAACGCTGGTCGAAGCCGGCTACGCGCCGGAAATGGCCTACTTCGAGTGCCTGCACGAACTGAAGCTGATCGTCGACCTGATCTACGAAGGCGGCATCGCGAACATGAACTACTCGATCTCGAACAACGCCGAGTACGGTGAATACGTGACGGGCCCGCGCGTCGTCACGGAAGAAACCAAGAAGGCGATGAAGGCTGTCCTGAAGGACATCCAGACGGGCGAGTACGCCAAGAGCTTCATCCTCGAAAACAAGGCAGGCGCACCGACGCTGCAATCGCGCCGCCGCCTGACGGCCGAGCACCAGATCGAGCAAGTCGGCTCGAAGCTGCGCGCGATGATGCCGTGGATCGCGAAGAACAAGCTGGTCGACCAGTCGAAGAACTAAGCGTTCGCCGAACGACGGCCCCGGTTTTCGGGGGCCGCTCCGAAAAGCCGCCCGAAGGCCGCAGTGCCGAGGGCGGCTTTTGTTATGCTACGGGTCTTTGCACTTCACCGAACGTCACCATGAACTACCCTCATCCGATCATCGCGCGCGAAGGCTGGCCGTTCATCGCGATCGCTGCCGTCGTCGCGCTGTTGATCCATGCAGTCGCGGGGTTCGGCCTCGCCTGGCCGTTCTGGCTGCTGCTCGCCTTCGTGGTGCAGTTCTTCCGCGACCCGCCGCGCCCGATCCCGACCCAGGCCAATGCCGTGCTGTGCCCGGCCGACGGCCGCATCGTCGCGGTGGAAACCGCGCACGATCCGTACGCGAACCGCGAAGCGCTGAAGATCAGCGTGTTCATGAACGTGTTCAACGTGCACTCGCAGCGCTCGCCCGTCGATGGCGCGATCACCAAGGTCGAGTATTTCCCCGGCGCGTTCCTGAACGCGGCGATCGACAAGGCGTCCACCGAGAACGAGCGCAATGCGGTCGTGATCCACACCGGCAGCAACCACATCGTCACCTCGGTGCAGATCGCCGGCCTCGTGGCGCGGCGCATTCTCTGCTACGTGCGCAGCGGCGAGCCGCTCACGCGCGGCCAGCGCTACGGCTTCATCCGCTTCGGTTCGCGCGTCGACGTGTATCTGCCGGTCGGCAGCCGCGCGCGCGTGACGATCGGCGAAAAGGTCTCCGCATCGTCGACGATTCTTGCTGAATTGCCGCTGTAAGCGGCAGGAGGCTCGATGGCAGCATTCAAACCCCGCCGGCCGCGCAACGGCAAATCCCTGCCGCGCTCGTTCCGGCACAACAAAGTGCTCGGCGCCGATACCGGCGCCGAACCGCGCCGCGCCGCGCGCCAGCAGTTCCTGCGCACGCGCGGCATCTACCTGTTGCCGAACGCGTTCACCACGGCCGCGCTGTTCTGCGGCTTCTTCGCCGTCGTGCAGGCGATGAACGTGCGCTTCGAGATCGCCGCGATCGCGATCTTCGTGGCGATGGTGCTGGACGGCATGGACGGCCGCGTCGCCCGCATGACGCATACGCAAAGCGCGTTCGGCGAGCAGTTCGACAGCCTGTCCGACATGGTGTCGTTCGGCGTCGCGCCGGCGCTCGTGATGTACGAGTGGGTGCTCAAGGATCTCGGCCGCTGGGGCTGGCTCGCCGCGTTCGTCTATTGCTCGGGCGCCGCGCTGCGGCTCGCGCGCTTCAACACGAACATCGGCTCGGTCGACAAGCGCTTCTTCCAGGGGCTGCCGAGCCCGGCCGCCGCGGCGCTGATCGCCGGCTTCGTCTGGCTGGCCACCGACAACCGCGTGCCGCTCAAGCTCGGCTGGCTGCCGTGGGTGGCGTTCGTGCTGACGATCTACGCGGGCGTCACGATGGTGTCGAACGCGCCGTTCTACAGCGGCAAGGCGCTCGACGTGCGGCACCGCGTGCCGTTCGCGGCGATCCTGCTGGTGGTGGTGGCGTTCGTGCTGGTGTCGTCCGATCCGCCGCTGATGCTGTTCGGGCTGTTCGTGCTCTACGGGCTGTCCGGCTATGTGTTCTGGGGCTATATGGCGATCCGCGGCCGGGCCAATCCGGCCAGATCGTCGCAACGCGAGCACTGACGCCGGTTTCCGGGGCGTGCTCCCGTGCGCAGCGCATCGCACCAACGGCGACCGTCATCGGTCGCCGTTTTTCATTGGCCGTCCCGGCCCGGTACGCGGCCCGATTGCACGCCTGCCCGAATGCCGCTATATTCACCGCCATGACCGCATTTTCCCGCCTCTCCCTCCTTCAAGCCGGTGCGCCCCTACGCGCACTAGCGCTAGCGCGCCTGCCGCGCTGACCGGTTTCGCCCTCCGTCAAGCCTCGTCTGTTGTAGAGCGTCGCCAGCGGTGGCGCGAACTCCATCGTTTTTTGGTTCATCTACAAGATCCCCCTGGAGCCTCCCCATGACAGACAAGCTGATCATTTTCGACACGACCTTGCGTGACGGCGAACAATCGCCCGGCGCGTCGATGACGAAGGAAGAAAAGATCCGTATCGCCAAGCAGCTCGAACGGATGAAGGTCGACGTGATCGAAGCCGGCTTCGCGGCCAGCTCGAACGGCGATTTCGACGCGATCCACACGATCGCCGGCCTCATCAAGGACAGCACGATCTGCTCGCTGGCACGCGCCAACGACAAGGACATCCAGCGGGCCGCCGACGCACTGAAGCCGGCCGAGAGCTTCCGGATCCACACCTTCATCGCCACGTCGCCGCTGCACATGGAGAAGAAGCTGCGGATGACGCCGGACCAGGTGTTCGAGCAGGCGCGCATGGCCGTGCGTTTCGCGCGCAAGTTCACCGACAACGTCGAGTTCTCGCCCGAAGACGGCAGCCGCTCCGACATGGACTTCCTCTGCCGCGTGCTGGAAGCCGTGATCGCCGAGGGCGCGACCACCATCAACATCGCCGACACGGTCGGCTACGGCGTGCCGGAACTGTACGGCAACCTGGTCAAGACGCTGCGTGAACGCATCCCGAATTCGGACAAGGCGATCTTCTCGGTGCACTGCCACAACGACCTCGGCATGGCCGTGGCGAACTCGCTGGCCGGCGTGCAGATCGGCGGCGCGCGTCAGGTGGAATGCACGATCAACGGTCTCGGCGAGCGCGCAGGCAACACCTCGCTCGAGGAAATCGTGATGGCCGTGAAGACGCGCAAGGATTACTTCGGTCTCGACGTCGGCCTCGACACGACGCAGATCGTCCCGGCGTCGAAGCTCGTTTCGCAGATCACCGGTTTCGTCGTGCAGCCGAACAAGGCCGTGGTCGGCGCCAACGCGTTCGCGCACGCCTCGGGCATTCACCAGGACGGCGTGCTGAAGGCGCGCGACACCTACGAAATCATGCGCGCGGAAGACGTGGGCTGGACCGCGAACAAGATCGTGCTCGGCAAGCTCTCGGGCCGCAATGCGTTCAAGCAGCGCCTGCAGGAACTGGGCGTCTCGCTCGACAGCGAAACCGAACTGAACGCCGCGTTCATGCGCTTCAAGGATCTGGCCGACCGCAAGTCGGAGATTTTCGACGAGGACATCATCGCGATCGTTTCGGAAGAGGCGGCCGTGGTCGAGCGCGAGCACTACAAGTTCGTCTCGCTGTCGCAGCGCTCGGAAACGGGCGAGCAGCCGGAGGCGAAGGTCGTGTTCGCCGTGGACGGCAGCGAGGTGAAGGGCGAGGCACGCGGCAACGGCCCGGTGGACGCCGTGCTGAACGCGATCGAATCCGAAGTGGGCAGCGGCTCCGAGCTGCTGCTGTACTCGGTCAACGCGATCACCACCGGCACGCAGGCGCAGGGCGAAGTGACGGTGCGGCTGTCGAAGAGCGGCCGGATCGTCAACGGCGTCGGCACCGATCCGGATATCGTCGCGGCATCGGCCAAGGCTTATCTGTCGGCGCTGAACAAGCTGCATTCGGACGTCGACAAGCTCAATCCGCAACGTTCGTGATGGTTGCCCGGGCTGGCCCGTGTGGCTGGCCCGAGACCGAACCACGCATGTAAAACGCCCCGCGAGGCCTGACGGCCCGCGGGGCGTTTGGTTTTGGCATGGCCGGCGGCGCAGAGGCCGTTGGCCGGTGCGGTTACGTGCTGCCCGGATTGCGCGGCATCGAGAACGACCAGCGATTCGCGTTCGCGCGCAGCGGCTGCCGGTAGTCGACCAGGATCTCGCGCGCCGGCGCATCGGCGATGAACGCGTCGATCAGGTCGCGCACGTCGTGGTCGATCGTGTCGGCGCGCGTGGCGTCGATGATCACGATCGCGCGGTCCGGGATCTGCCGCAGGTAATGCTTGACCTGCACCTTGCCGAGAAACGAGACGTCCTTGCGGAACGTCAGCAGGTAATGATCGTCGTGCCGTGCGAGCGTGGCCGGGCTGCGCAGGTTCGCCAGCGCCACCGCCAGCACGCTGATCACGATGCCGAGCGCGATACCGAACAGCAGATCCACTGCCAGCACGCCGGCGATCGTCGCGACGAACGGAATGAACGCGGCCGGCCCCTGTTTCGCGACGGCCTGGAACAGCTTCGGCTTGGCGAGCTTGAAGCCGGTGTGGATCAGGATCGCGGCGAGCGTGGCGAGCGGGATCAGGTTGATCAGTTCGGTCAGCAGGAACACGCTGACGAGCAGCAGCACGCCGTGCACCACGGCCGAGATCCGGCTTTGCGCGCCCGCATGCACGTTCACCGAGCTGCGCACGATCACCGACGTGATCGGCAGGCCGCCGAATGCGCCGGCCACCAGGTTGCCCACGCCTTGCGCCTTCAGCTCGCGGTTCGGCAGCGGCGGGCGGCGTTTCGGGTCGATCTGTTCGACCGCCTCGAGCGACAACAGCGTTTCGAGGCTGGCGACGATCGCGAGCGTGATCGCCACGCGCCAGACGTCCGGGTTCCACAGTTGCGCGAAATGCGGGCCGAATTCCACCGCCTGCAGCGCGCCGCCGAGCGACGCCAGCGAGTCGAGCGCCGGCAGCGCGACACGGTGTTCGGCGGGCGGCGCGAGGCCCGGCAGCAGCGTGTTCAGCGCGAGCGTCGCGACGATGCCGATCGCCACCACCACGAGCGGCGCCGGCACGTTGCGCACCAGCGCGAAGCGGCGCAGCGCGGGCAGATCCCAGGCGATCAGCAGCGCGAGCGAGGCCACCGCGATGACGGCCGCGCCGATCGCGTGGGCGCTGAACGCGGCGGTGCCGCCGTGCAGGCCGAGCGCGAACGGCACCTGCTTGACGATCAGCAGCAGGCCGATTGCGGCCAGCATGCCCTTGATGACGGGCGACGGCACGTAGGCCGCCAACTGGCCGGCGCGCACCATGCCAAGGCCGAGCTGGAGCAGGCCCGACAGCACCACGGCGAGCAGGAAGGCCGGAAAGCTGCCGAGTTGGGCGATGCCGTCGATGACGATCACCACCAGGCCGGCCGCGGGCCCGCTGACGGACAGCGGCGAGCCGCTCAGGAACGCGACCACGAGGCCGCCGACGATGCCCGAGATCAGGCCCGCGAACGGTTCGACGCCCGACGCGTTGGCAATGCCGAGGCACAGCGGCAACGCGACGAGAAACACGACGGTGCCGGCGACGAAGTCGCGCGGAAACGTGGAGAAGACGTTGCGTAGAGTCATGATGGGAGGGGGAGAGCGAGAGGGCGGACGCGCAGGCCGGGGCACGAGCCCGGCCGCGCGGGATTCAGGCGGCCTTCAGCGTGCCGCGCGGGGTGCCGGTATCGGCGTGGGCGTCGGATTCGGCTGCCTGCGGCGAGGCGGCGCCGGGCGATTCGTAGCCCGACGACAGCACGTTCAGCAGGCCGTCCGACAACGAAAAGATCCAGCCGTGCACGAGCGGTGCGGGCGTGCCGTCGCGCACGATCGGATGCTCGCGCAGCCGTTGCACCTGCTCCAGCACGTTCAGTTCGGCGAGCCGGTTCGCGGCGGTGTCGGCGGGCAGCGCGTCGAGCGAATTGCGGTGCCGGGCCGCGAGCGCGCAGAGCGGCGCGATGCGGCGCGCGACGTGCGGCAGATCGGCCGGCGGCGGCAGCAACGCGGCGCGCACGCCGCCGCAGCCGTAATGGCCGCACACGATCACGTGGTCCACTTTCAGCACGCGCACCGCGTATTCGAGCACGCTGACGCTGTTGTCGTCGTCGGGATGAAACAGGTTGGCGATGTTGCGGTGAACGAACAGTTCGCCCGGCGCGCTGTGCGTGATCGATTCGGCGGGCACGCGGCTGTCGGAGCAGCCGAGCCACAGCACGCGCGGGTTTTGTCCCTGGGACAACGCATCGAAGAAGCCGGGCACGCGCTCGGCGGTTTCTCTCGCCCAGGCGACGTTGGCAGCAAGCAGGCTTTTGGCGCGATTCATCAGGAATCCTCTGCAAATGGACGAAATATGAACGGCGCGGACAGCAACACGTTCGGCCACGCTTTCCGAATTGAAAGCTAGTTGGAAGGAATATTAGGGGTTTGTCTGGATGCGCGGCGGCGCTGAAACATTCTGTTTCAAATTACGGGAATGCGAATCCGATTTGCACCATTTCGGAAAAGAAATGGCTGATCGATGGTGCATGGCGAATTCGCAAAAGCGGCGACCATCAAGGACTTTGGTCGGAAAAATCTGCAAACTCGATTGATAACGTAAAGATTATTTTTCCGATTTCATTGCGATGTGAAGAAGTAAATAAAAAGGCCATTTCGCCGGTTGGCTGAAATGGCCTGATTGAATCCTGTTGAAATTGACAGCTTTTTGTAGGCTTGACGCCGCCGCTCAGAACGCCACGCGGCGGTCGGGGTCGTGCAGCGGGTCGGGCGTCTTTTGCGTGAGGCGCAGGATGCCCTGATCGTCGAAGTAGAAGCTGTAGAGCATGTACCAGACGTTGTCCTCGAGATAGCGATACGTCCACACCTCGCGCTTCATCAGCGGAAAGTACGCGGTTTCCTCGGGGCGGCCGAAATTGACGAGCACGTCGGCCTTCTTCCACTTGCCGATTTCGGCGCGATAGAACTCGTTCGGCTGCAGTGCCTGGCGCATGCTGCGCACCTTGCCGGCTGCGTCGACGTCGGCGGCGGTCGTGGTTTCGCCCATCGGCTGGGTCGGCCACATCAGGCGCTTGCCGCCGTCGGGCAGGTCGTAGATTTCGGCCGGGGGGCCGAGACGGGCGATCAGCGCCGATTGGTCTTCTCCCGCCTGATAGCGCTGCCACGGTTGCGCGCAGCCGGCCAGCAGGGTGGCCGCCACGGCAAGCACTACGGGAAGTCGTCGAAACATGCGGGTCTCCGTCGAATGCGATGCGCTGTTGTATCACCGCCCGGGCATCAAGTCACGCGCCGCGCACGCAAGCCGGGCGGCGCGCTCCGGTATGATCCGCATCCTGAATGTGCGTTGCATCCCGACTGTAAGGAATGCTGTCCGGATGTCCGGGCGACAGCCGCGCGCCGGCTGCCGGATGACAGGGCTGTGACGGGGGCTTAGACGGGCAGATGACTTGTGCTACAATGCCCGCCGGTTGTCAATTCGGCAGCCATCACGGCACGGCCATTCTTCCGTGTCCGCCTGTTCGCTAGAAAGGAAATCACATGTCGGTTGCAGATATCAAGAAGTCGGAAGTTGTTGCTAATTTCGCGCGTGGCGCCAACGACACGGGTTCGCCCGAAGTCCAGGTTGCGCTGCTGACCGCGCGTATCGTCGAGCTGACGGGTCACTTCAAGTCGCACGCGAAGGATCACCACAGCCGCCGCGGCCTGCTGCGCATGGTGAGCCGCCGCCGCAAGCTGCTCGACTACCTGAAGGGCAAGGATGCCGACCGCTATCGCGCGCTGATCGAGAAGCTGGGTCTGCGTAAGTAAGCGGGGCGACGTTCGCCTCTCGCAAATGCCTGTGTCAGTCCGCTGATACAGGCATTTTGTTTTTCAGCGGTACGTCGCGTTTCGCCGTTGTCCGTACCGAGGGCGCCCGTCCGTAGCCGGACGCGCCGCCCGCCGGCCTGGTCGCCGGGTGGAGCTTTGTGTCATTCCAGTGCGGCGGTTGCCGCCAAGCGCCAGTCGCGCACTGGAATGGCATAAAAAACACACCTCCTTCCCGTCCTGCCAGGTCGCACCGCCGCCGCGCATGCGGTTCGCAATCCCGCGCGGCGCATGCCATCAATGAACACATCAAGGATCGACCATGTCTCTGTTCAACAAAGTCGTGAAGGAATTCCAGTGGGGCCAGCACAAGGTTCGTCTTGAAACGGGCGAAATCGCCCGTCAGGCGAGCGGCGCCGTGATCGTCGACGTCGAAGACACCGTGGTGCTGGCGACCGTCGTGGGCGCCAAGTCGGCCAAGCCGGGCCAGGATTTCTTCCCGCTGACCGTCGACTACCTCGAAAAGACCTATTCCGCCGGCAAGATCCCGGGCGGCTTCTTCCGCCGCGAAGGCCGCCCGTCGGAGCACGAGACGCTGACCTCGCGCCTGATCGATCGTCCGCTGCGCCCGCTGTTCCCGGAAGGCTTCTACAACGAAGTCCAGGTCGTGATCCACGTCCTGTCGATCAACCCGGAAGTGCCGGCCGACATCCCCGCGCTGATCGGCGCGTCGGCTGCGCTGGCCGTGTCGGGCCTGCCGTTCAATGGCCCGGTCGGCGCCGCGCGCGTGGCCTACATCGATGACCAGTACGTCCTGAACCCGACGCGCGCGCAGCTCAAGGCCTCGCGTCTGGATCTGGTGGTCGCCGGTACGGAACGTGCCGTGCTGATGGTCGAATCGGAAGCCGACCAACTGCCGGAAGACGTAATGCTCGGCGCCGTGGTGTTCGGTCACGAACAAATGCAAACGGCCATCGACGCGATCCACGAGCTGGTGCGCGAAGGCGGCAAGCCCGAGTGGGATTGGCAAGCTGCGCCGAAGGACGAGGCGCTGATCGCCGCCGTCACGGCAGCGGCCGAAGGCGGCCTGCTGGCTGCTTACCAACTCCGCGACAAGCAAGCCCGTTCGGCCAAGCTGAAGGAAGTCTACGCCGCCACCTCGGCCAAGCTCGAAGCCGATGCGGCCGCCGCCGGCACGACGGCCGCCGACAAGGCGACGGTCGGCAACGTCCTGTTCGACATCGAAGCCAAGATCGTCCGCTCGCAGATACTGAACGGCGAGCCGCGCATCGACGGCCGCGACACGCGCACGGTCCGCCCGATCGAAATCCGCAGCGGCGTCCTGCCGCGCACCCACGGTTCGTCGCTGTTCACGCGCGGCGAAACGCAGGCGCTGGTGGTGGCCACGCTCGGCACCAAGGGCGACGAGCAGATCATCGACGCGCTCGAAGGCGAATACCGCGAGCGCTTCATGCTCCACTACAACATGCCCCCGTTCGCCACCGGCGAAACGGGCCGCGTCGGCTCGCCGAAGCGTCGCGAAATCGGCCACGGCCGCCTCGCGAAGCGCGCGCTGGTCGCCTGCCTGCCGAGCGCCGAGGAATTCGGCTACTCGATCCGCGTCGTGTCGGAAATCACCGAATCGAACGGTTCGTCGTCGATGGCTTCGGTCTGCGGCGGCTGCCTGGCGCTGATGGACGCCGGCGTGCCGATGAAGGCGCACGTCGCCGGCATCGCCATGGGCCTGATCCTCGAAGACAACAAGTTCGCGGTGCTGACCGACATCCTCGGCGACGAAGATCACCTCGGCGACATGGACTTCAAGGTTGCGGGTACCGAAGCCGGCGTGACGGCCCTGCAGATGGACATCAAGATCCAGGGCATCACGAAGGAAATCATGCAGGTCGCACTGGCCCAGGCCAAGGACGGCCGTCTGCATATCCTCGGCAAGATGAAGGAAGCCGTGGCGGGCGTGAACACGCAGATGTCCGAGTTCGCACCGCGCATGATCACCGTCAAGATCAATCCGGAAAAGATCCGCGACGTGATCGGCAAGGGCGGTTCGGTGATCCGCGCGCTGACCGAAGAAACGGGCACCACGATCGACATCTCCGACGACGGCGTCGTGACCATCGCGAGCACGAGCAGCGAAGGCATGGCCGAAGCGAAGAAGCGCATCGAGCAGATCACGGCCGAAATCGAACTCGGTCAGGTCTACGAAGGCGCGGTGCTGAAGCTCCTCGACTTCGGCGCGATTGTGAACCTGCTGCCGGGCAAGGATGGCCTGCTGCACATCTCGGAAATCGTCAACGAGCGTGTGAAGGACATCAACGATTACCTGAAGGAAGGCCAGGTCGTTAAGGTCAAGGTCATCCAGGTGGACGAGAAGGGCCGTGTGCGTCTGTCGGCCAAGGCACTGCTGAACGAAGCAGGCCAAGGCGACGCGCCGCAGCAGTAAGCGTGACGAAAGCGGCCGCCCGCACCAGCGGGCCGGCCGTTTTTCCTGCAGGATGGACGGGCCTGCGTCGTGAATCGGCGCAGGCCCGTCCCTATCTTGGAGCGACCCAAATGAAGGCGATCGAAATCACCGAATTCGGCGCGCCCGACGTGCTCAAGCTCGTCGAGCGGCCCCGGCCGGATCCGAAGCGCGGTGAAGTGCTGATCAAGGTGGCGGCGTCCGGCATCAACCGGCCCGACGTCCTGCAGCGCAAGGGGGCCTATGCGCCGCCGCCCGGTGCCTCCGATCTGCCGGGTCTGGAGGTGGCGGGCGAGATCGTCGGCGGGGCGTTCGGCGAAGGGGCCGCGAACCCGTTCGGGCTCAAGCTCGGCGACCGCGTGTGCGCGCTGCTGGCCGGCGGCGGCTATGCCGAGTACGTCGCGGCGCCGCTGGCGCAGTGCCTGCCCGTGCCGGCCGGTCTGACCGATATCGAGGCGGCGTCCCTGCCCGAAACGTTCTTCACGGTCTGGAGCAACGTGTTCGATCGCGGGCTGCTCGGCCGTGGCGAAGGCGGCGAGCAGGAAACCCTGCTGGTGCAGGGCGGCTCGAGCGGGATCGGCGTGACGGCGATCCAGATCGCGCACGCGCTGGGTTATCGCGTGTTCGCGACGGCCGGTACCGATGAAAAATGCCGGGCGTGCGAGGCGCTCGGCGCCGAACGCGCGATCAACTACAAGACCGAGGATTTCGTCGACGTGGTGAAGTCGCTGACCAACGATCGTGGCGCCGACGTGATTCTGGACATGGTGGCCGGGCCTTACGTGCCGCGCGAATTGAGCGCGCTGGCCGACGGCGGCCGGCTGGTGGTGATCGCGTTGCTCGGCGGCGCGAAGGCCGAAGTCAGCCTGGGCGAGATTCTGCGCCGGCGCCTGACGATCACCGGCTCGACGCTGCGCCCGCGCGCCGTCGAATTCAAGGCGCGGATCGCCGCGCAACTGAAGGAAACCGTGTGGCCGTTGATCGAGGACGGCACCGTGCGGCCCGTGGTCTATCGCGTGCTGCCGGCCGAGGAGGCTGCGCAGGCGCATGCATTGATGGAAAGCAGCGAACACATCGGCAAGATCGTGCTCGATTGGGGTGCAAGCGCTTGACATTTCCGGTTTGACCGGTTCTTGCCCGTCGAAGTAAAATCGCCGGTTTGCTTCGTCCAACCGGTTCAGCCATAGTTGCGAGCTCGCCGGCCGGGCGGGCGTTACGACGAAGATTCAGTTCGAGATACGAGAAACGATGTCCACAGAACGAGTGAAGCGGGTAGTCGGTAACTGGAAAATGCACGGCCGTCTCGACGGCAATCGCACGCTGCTGAACGACGTGCTCGCGGGCGCCAAGGATGTGCCGGCCGACGTCGAGATCGGCGTTTGCGTGCCGTTTCCGTATCTGGCGCAGGCAGGCGAATTGCTGGCGGGCGGCCGCGTGGCAGTTGGCTCGCAAGACGTGTCGGCGCACGAGCAGGGTGCCTATACCGGCGAAGTGGCGGCGGCGATGATCGCCGAATTCGGCGCGAAGTATGCGCTGGTCGGCCATTCGGAGCGCCGGACGTACCACGGCGAGTCGAGCGATCTGGTTGCCGTGAAGGCGCAGCGCGCGCTGGCGGCAGGCCTGACGCCGATCGTCTGCGTTGGCGAAACGCTGGCAGAGCGCGAGTCGGACGCCACCGAGCAGGTGGTCGGCGAGCAGCTCGACGCCGTGCTGGCGGTGCTGTCGGCCGACGAGGCCGCGCGCATCGTGGTGGCCTACGAGCCGGTCTGGGCGATCGGCACGGGCAAGAGCGCCACGTCGGAGCAGGCGCAGCAGGTGCACGCGTTCCTGCGCTCGCGGCTCGAGGCGAAGGATGTGGGGCACGTATCGGTGCTCTACGGCGGCAGCGTGAAGCCGGAGAATGCGGCCGAGCTGTTCGGTCAGCCGGATATCGACGGCGGCCTGATCGGCGGCGCGTCGTTGAAGAGCAATGATTTCCTGGCGATTTGCCGCGCGGCGCAATAAACGGCGCGGCAACCCGCCATGTGTTTGTGAATCCGGGATGGCGCACGGGGTGTGCGCGGCGATCCCACAATTCGGGTGAATGAGATGTCTTTTCTGAAAGTCTTGATTATCGTGGTGCAGGTTCTGTCCGCGCTTGGCGTGATTGGCTTGGTGCTGCTTCAGCACGGCAAGGGTGCCGATATGGGCGCCGCGTTCGGCAGCGGCGCGTCGGGCAGCCTGTTCGGTGCGACCGGCTCGGCGAATTTTCTGTCGCGCACTACGGCAATCCTGGCAACTGTGTTTTTCATTTCGACGCTCGCGCTGACGTATCTCGGTTCGTACAAGTCGGCGCCGTCGATCGGCCTGCTCGGCGGCCAGGCCGTGCCGGCCTCGGCCGCTGCCGCGTCCCAGCCTGCAACGGCTTCCGGCGCGTCGGTTCCGGCCGCAACGTCGGGCGCCTCGGCCGCGGTGCCGGCGTCGACGTCGAGCCAAGACGTTCCGAAGTAAAAAAGCCGGAAAATTAGAAAATAGTGGTTGATCAGTTCGAAAAAATCGGGCTATAATTTAACTCTTGTCGCGATTGAACGGATTTGGATTTCCCGGGCAATTGCCGCAGTGCCGACGTGGTGAAATTGGTAGACACGCTATCTTGAGGGGGTAGTGGCGAAAGCTGTGCGAGTTCGAGTCTCGCCGTCGGCACCAAGTTTTGTAATGCCAGCCTGCTTCAGCGGCTGGCATTTTTCATTTCAGGCTCCCGTTTTGCTTTGCCTCGCAATAGCATGCAGTCCGAAATGACCCTTTGCTCGGAAGGTGATATGCTTCGCTCCGATCAGAACTAACCGATAGAGGATTGCCTTGAACCTCGCTGCCTATTACCCCGTCTTGCTGTTCCTCATCGTAGGCCTTGGATTAGGGGTGGCACTGGTCGGCATCGGGAAGGTCCTCGGTCCCAACAAGCCCAACAGCGAAAAGAACTCACCGTACGAGTGCGGTTTCGAGGCTTTCGAGGATGCGCGCATGAAGTTCGACGTGCGCTATTACCTCGTCGCTATCCTGTTCATTATTTTCGATCTCGAAACCGCTTTCCTGTTTCCTTGGGGTGTCGCCCTTCGCGACATCGGCTGGCCCGGTTTCATGGCCATGATGATCTTCCTGCTCGAATTCCTGCTGGGTTTCGCCTACATCT
This sequence comes from Burkholderia sp. Ac-20379, assembly GCF_017104645.1. Lineage (GTDB taxonomy): Bacteria > Pseudomonadota > Gammaproteobacteria > Burkholderiales > Burkholderiaceae > Burkholderia. Next base: position 30,406 of record NZ_JAAGPF010000016.1, on the reverse strand, counting down.
GGAGAAAGGGCGGTCTCGACTGGGAATAATGGGCGGGTCAATCACCGGTTTGCGTGAGGCGGCCACTCTCCGCCGCCTGTCAGGAGTGGAAAGCAATGAGTATCGAAGGGGTCTTGAAGGAAGGGTTTGTCACCACCACGGCCGACAAACTGATCAACTGGACGCGCACGGGGTCCCTCTGGCCGATGACATTCGGTCTGGCGTGCTGCGCGGTTGAGATGATGCATGCGGGCGCAGCCCGGTACGATCTCGACCGCTTCGGCGTCGTGTTTCGTCCGAGCCCGCGTCAGTCCGACGTGATGATCGTCGCCGGCACGCTGTGCAACAAAATGGCGCCGGCATTGCGCCGCGTCTACGACCAGATGGCCGAGCCGCGCTGGGTGATTTCGATGGGGTCGTGCGCCAACGGCGGCGGCTACTATCACTATTCCTATTCCGTCGTGCGCGGTTGCGATCGTATCGTGCCCGTCGATGTGTACGTGCCAGGGTGTCCGCCGACAGCCGAGGCGCTTGTCTATGGCGTGATTCAGCTACAAGCGAAGATCCGCCGGACCAGCACCATCGCCCGTCAATAAAGTCCCGAGCACCCACAATATGGCAAGCAAAATCGAGACCCTCAAAGCCAACCTCGAGACCGCGCTCGGCGAGCGTGTGGTCAGCCTGACCGAGGCCATTGGCGAACTGACGCTGGTCGTGCGTGCGCGCGACTATCTCGAAGTCGCGACGCTGCTGCGCGACGACCGCAAGCTCGGCTTCGAGCAACTGGTCGACCTTTGCGGCGTCGACTATCAAACCTACGGCGATGGCGCCTACGACGGCCCGCGTTTCGCCGCGGTTCTGCAACTGCTCTCCATCACGAACAACTGGCGCCTGCGCCTGCGCGTGTTCGCGCCCGACGACGATCTGCCGATCGTGCCGTCGGTGGTCGACATCTGGAATTCGGCGAACTGGTACGAGCGCGAAGCGTTCGACCTGTTCGGCATCGTCTTCGAAGGCCATCCCGACCTGCGCCGCATCCTGACCGACTACGGCTTCATCGGCCATCCGTTCCGCAAGGACTTCCCGCTGTCGGGCTACGTCGAAATGCGTTACGACCCGGAAGAGAAGCGCGTCGTCTACCAGCCGGTGACGATCGAGCCGCGGGAAATCACGCCGCGCGTGATCCGCGAGGATCGCTACGGCGGCCTGAAACATTAAGAGGGCGGTATGGCTGACATCAAGAACTACACGCTCAACTTCGGTCCGCAGCACCCGGCAGCGCACGGCGTGCTGCGCCTCGTGCTTGAGCTCGACGGCGAAGTGATCCAGCGCGCCGATCCGCACATCGGCCTGCTCCATCGCGGCACCGAAAAGCTCGCCGAAAACAAGACCTTCATCCAGTCCGTGCCGTACATGGATCGTCTCGACTACGTGTCGATGATGGTCAACGAGCACGGTTACGTGCTGGCGATCGAAAAGCTGCTCGGCATCGATGTGCCCGAGCGCGCGCAATATATCCGCGTGCTGTTCGACGAAATCACTCGCGTGCTGAACCACCTGATGTGGATCGGCTCGCATGGGCTCGACGTCGGCGCGATGGCGGTGTTCCTCTACGCGTTCCGCGAGCGGGAAGATCTGATGGACGTCTACGAAGCCGTGTCGGGCGCGCGCATGCACGCGGCCTACTACCGGCCGGGCGGCGTCTATCGCGATCTGCCTGACGCAATGCCGCAATACAAGGCGTCGAAGATTCGCAACGAGAAGGCGCTGTCGAAGATGAATGAGGCGCGCCAGGGTTCGGTTCTCGACTTCATCGACGATTTCTTCACGCGTTTCCCGAAGTGCATCGACGAGTACGAAACGCTGCTGACCGACAACCGGATCTGGAAACAGCGTCTGGTCGGGATCGGCGTCGTCAGCCCCGAGCGCGCGTTGCAGCTCGGCCTGACGGGCGCGATGCTGCGCGGTTCGGGCATCGAGTGGGATCTGCGCAAGAAGCAGCCGTACGAGGTGTACGACAAGCTCGATTTCGATATCCCGGTGGGCGTGAACGGCGATTGCTACGATCGCTATCTCGTGCGTGTCGAGGAAATGCGCCAGTCTTGCCGCATCGCGAAACAGTGTATTGAGTGGCTGCGGAAGAATCCGGGGCCGGTGATGACCGACAATCACAAGGTTACGCCGCCCAAACGTGTCGACATGAAGTCGAACATGGAAGACCTGATTCACCACTTCAAGCTGTTCACCGAAGGCTTCCACGTGCCGGAAGGCGAAGCCTACGCAGCGGTCGAGCACCCGAAGGGCGAGTTCGGTATCTATCTCGTGTCCGACGGCGCGAACAAGCCGTACCGGCTGAAGATTCGCGCACCCGGTTACGCGCATCTCTCCGCGCTCAACGAAATGGCGCGCGGCCACATGATTGCCGATGCGGTCACGATCATCGGTACGCAGGACATCGTGTTCGGCGAAATCGACCGCTGATCGTCATGCTGCCCGCGTAGAACGGGCAGCAAGCAGCAAGGCCTTGCAACGTGCGCTCCGTCCCGGTGTGCGTTTGCAGGCAGTCAACAGTGAGCGCCAGGTCTGCCGTTCCGGTTCCCGCGGCAGGTTGTTCGTTCGGTAGGAATTGAAAGAGTCGTGTCTGAAAATGATCTCAGCTGAAGGCCTGAAAGAAATCGATCGCGTGATCGCGAAGTATCCCGCCGATCAGAAACAGTCCGCCGTGATGTCGGCGCTGGCCGTTGCTCAGGAAGAGCACGGCTGGCTTGCGCCCGAACTGATGCAGTTCGTCGCGGACTATCTCGGCATGCCGGCCGTCGCCGTGCAGGAGGTCGCGACGTTCTACACGATGTACGAGCTCAAGCCGGTTGGGAAACACAAGCTCACGCTCTGTACGAATCTCCCGTGCCAGCTTGGCCCGCATGGCGGCGCCGAGGCCACGGCCGAATATCTGAAGCAGAAGCTCGGTATCGACTTCGGCGAAACCACGCCCGACGGCAAGTTTTCGCTGAAGGAAGGCGAATGTTTCGGCGCGTGCGGCGATGCGCCCGTCCTGCTGCTCAACAATCACAAGATGTGCAGCTTCATGAGCCGCGACAAGATCGACCAGCTGCTTGAGGAGCTTTCGAAATGACGTCCCTCCACGATCGTCACATCAAACCGCTGATCCTCGCCAACCTGAACGGCGAGAACTGGCGTCTCGAAGATTACGTCGCGCGCGGCGGTTACGCCCAGCTGCGCCGGATCGTCGAAGAAAAAATTCCGCCCGAGCAGGTGATCGCCGATGTCAAGGCATCGGGCCTGCGCGGCCGCGGCGGTGCGGGGTTCCCGACCGGCCTGAAGTGGAGCTTCATGCCGCGTCAGTTCCCGGGCCAGAAATACCTCGTCTGCAACTCGGACGAAGGCGAGCCGGGCACGTTCAAGGATCGCGACATCCTGCGCTGGAACCCGCACTCGGTGATCGAGGGCATGGCTATCGGCGCCTACGCGATGGGCATCACGGCCGGCTACAACTACATCCACGGCGAGATCTTCGAGGTCTACCGCCGTTTCGAGGCGGCGCTCGAAGAAGCGCGTGCCGCAGGCCTGCTCGGCAACAACATTCTCGGTTCGGATTTCTCGTTCCAGCTGCATGCGCACCATGGCTATGGCGCGTATGTCTGCGGCGAGGAAACGGCTCTGCTCGAATCGCTCGAAGGCAAGAAGGGCCAGCCGCGCTTCAAGCCGCCGTTCCCGGCGAGCTTCGGCGTGTACGGCAAGCCCACTACGATCAACAACGCGGAAACCTTCGCCGCCGTGCCGTTCCTGCTGACGGTCGGCCCGCAGACCTACCTCGAGATCGGCAAGCCGAACAACGGCGGCACCAAGATCTTCTCGGTGTCGGGCGACGTCGAGCGTCCGGGCAACTACGAGGTGCCGCTCGGCACGCCGTTCTCGGCGCTGCTCGAACTGGCCGGCGGGATGCGCGGTGGCCGCAAGCTGAAGGCCGTGATTCCGGGTGGATCGTCGGCGCCGGTCATCCCGGGCGAGCAGATGATGCAAACCGACATGGATTACGACTCGATCGCGAAGGCCGGCTCGATGCTCGGTTCCGGCGCGGTGATCGTGATGGACGAAACGCGCTGCATGGTGCGCGCGCTGCTTCGTCTGTCGTATTTCTACCATGAAGAATCGTGTGGTCAGTGCACGCCGTGCCGTGAAGGCACCGGCTGGTTGTATCGGGTCGTGAAGCGGATCGAAAACGGCGAAGGCCGCAAGGAAGATCTGGAACTGCTGAACTCGGTGGCCGAAAACATCATGGGCCGCACCATCTGCGCACTCGGCGACGCCGCGGCGATGCCGGTGCGCGGCATGCTGAAGCACTACTGGGACGAATTCGCGTATCACGTCGAACACAAGCATTGCATGGTCGGCAGTCACTCGCATGCGCCGTCCGCCGTGGCGGCCTGAAGCGAAACCCGATTGCGAAACATCAGCGCCCCGACGGGCGAGAGCGCGAGCGAGCGCTAAAGGTTAAGGACCATACATCATCATGGTTGAACTTGAGATAGACGGGAAGAAGGTCGAGGTGCCCGAGGGCAGCATGGTGATCCAGGCTGCGCACAAGGCCGACAAGTATATTCCTCACTTCTGCTACCACAAAAAGCTGTCTGTTGCGGCCAACTGCCGCATGTGTCTCGTGGATGTCGAGAAAATGCCGAAGGCCGTGCCGGCCTGCGCCACCCCGGTGTCGGCCGGGATGATCGTGCGCACGCACTCGGACAAGGCCGTCAAGGCACAGCAGGCCGTGATGGAATTCCTGCTGATCAATCACCCGCTCGACTGCCCGATCTGCGATCAGGGCGGTGAGTGTCAATTGCAGGATCTGGCGGTCGGCTACGGCAAGTCGGCGTCGCGCTATCGCGAGGAAAAGCGCGTCGTGTTCCACAAGAACGTCGGCCCGCTGATCTCGATGGAAGAGATGTCGCGCTGCATCCACTGCACGCGTTGCGTGCGGTTCGGCGAAGAAGTCGCCGGCGTGATGGAGTTCGGCATGCTCGGCCGCGGCGAGCACTCGGAAATCACGACGTTCGTCGGCAAGACGGTCGATTCCGAACTGTCCGGCAACATGATCGATCTGTGCCCGGTTGGCGCACTGACGAGCAAGCCGTTCCGTTTCAGCGCCCGTACCTGGGAACTGTCGCGCCGCAAGTCGGTGAGCCCGCACGATTCCGTCGGCGCGAACCTCGTCGTGCAGGTCAAGAACAACCGCGTGATGCGCGTGCTGCCGCTCGAGAACGAAGCCGTCAACGAGTGCTGGATCTCGGACAAGGATCGCTTCTCGTACGAAGGCCTCAACAGCGAAGAGCGTCTGACCAAGCCGATGCTGAAGCAGGGCGGTCAATGGGTCGAAACCGACTGGCAAACCGCGCTCGAATATGTCGCGAAGGGCCTGAAGGGCATCGCCGCCGATCATGGCGCGAATGCGCTGGCCGCGCTCGCCAGCCCGCACAGCACGGTCGAGGAACTGTTCCTCGTCGCGCAGCTCGCCCGCGAGCTCAAGGTGCCGAACGTCGATTTCCGTTTGCGCCAGACCGATTTCTCCGCGCCCGTTTCGGGGGCGCCGTGGCTCGGCATGCCGATCGCCGATCTGTCGAATATCGATGCCGCGTTCGTGGTCGGTTCGACGCTGCGCCGCGATCATCCGCTGTTCGCCGCACGCCTGCGTCAGGCCGCCAAGACCGGCGCGCAGGTTCACATGCTGCACGCCACCAGCGATGACGCGCTGATCCCGACGTCGAAGCGCATCGTCGCCGCGCCGTCGGCATGGCTCGACACGCTGGCCGGCATCGCTGCCGCCGTCGCGCAGGCAAGCGGTGCGGCGCTGCCCGACTCGCTGGCCGGCATCGAAGCCTCGGCCGAAGCCCAGGCGGTCGCCAAGTCGCTCACGATCGGCGAACGCCGCGTCGTGCTGCTCGGCAACGCCGTGGTGCGTCATCCGCAGTTCGCGCAGATCCACGCGGTTGCGCAGTGGATCGCCGAACATAGCGGCGCCACGCTCGGTTTCCTGACCGAAGCGGCCAACACGGTGGGCGCTCACCTCGTCGGCGCGCTGCCGGGCGAGGGCGGCCTGAACGCGCGCGACGTGTTCGCTCAGCCGCGCAAGGGCTACGTGCTGCTCAACGTCGAACCCGAATTCGATACGGCCGATCCGGTTGCCGCGCGTGCCGCGCTCGATCAGGCGGAAATGGTCGTCGTGATGTCGCCGTTCAAGTTCGGCGCCGATTACGCCGACGTGCTGTTGCCGATCGCGCCGTTCACCGAAACGGCCGGTACCTTCGTCAACGCCGAAGGTCGCGCGCAGTCGTTCAACGGCGTGGTGCGTCCGCTCGGCGATACCCGCCCGGGCTGGAAGGTGCTGCGCGTGCTCGGCAGCCTGCTCGGCCTGCCGAATTTCGAATACGAAACGTCCGACGAAGTGCGGCTCGCCGCGCTCGGCGATGGCGATCTCTCGTCGCGTCTGTCGAACGCAACCGGCGTGGCGCCGGCCCGCGCGGTTGCGCAAGCGGCCAGCGGCTCGCTCGAACGCCTGGCCGACGTGCCGATCTATCACGCCGATCCGCTGACGCGCCGTGCCGGTGCGCTGCATCTGACGGTGGCGGCGAAAGCCGCGCATTCGGCCGGCTTGCCGGCTGCGCTGTTTGAGCGCCTCGGCCTCCAGAACGGCGACGCGGTGCGCATCAGCCAGGGCGGCCGCTCGGTCGAACTGCCTGCCGTGCTCGACGCGAACCTGGCCGCAACGGTCGTGCGTGTGTCGGCGGCCACCTCCGCCGGCGCGGTGCTCGGCGGCCTGTCCGGTGAACTCGTGGTGGAGAAGGCGTAAATGAGCTTGTTCGATACGATCAATTCGGGCGGTACCGAGCTGCTCGGCGCGGCATGGCCGACCGTATGGGCGCTCGTGCGGATCCTCGTCGTCTGCGTCGTGATCCTGCTGAGCGTCGCCTATCTGATTCTCTGGGAACGCAAGCTGATCGGCTGGATGCACGTGCGTCTCGGCCCGAACCGGGTCGGCCCGGGCGGGCTGCTGCAGCCGATCGCCGACGTGCTGAAGCTGCTGCTCAAGGAAGTGATCCAGCCGACGGCGGCCAGCCGCTGGCTCTACATGATCGCGCCGATCATGACGGTGGTGCCGGCGTTCGCGGTGTGGGCGGTGATCCCGTTCCAGGCCGGCGCCGTGCTGGCCAACGTCAATGCCGGCCTGCTGTATGCGATGGCGATTTCGTCGGTCGGCGTCTACGCGGTGATTCTCGCCGGCTGGGCGTCGAACTCGAAGTACGCGTTTCTCGGCGCGATGCGCGCCGCGGCGCAGATGGTGTCCTACGAAATCTCGATGGGCTTCGCGCTCGTGCTGGTGCTGATGACGGCCGGCAGCCTGAATTTCTCGGACATCGTGATCTCGCAGCAGCACGGTTATTTCGCGCATCACGGCATCAACTTCATGTCCTGGAACTGGCTGCCGCTGCTGCCGGTGTTCGTCATCTACTTCATCTCGGGCATCGCGGAAACGAACCGCCACCCGTTCGACGTGGTGGAAGGCGAATCGGAAATCGTGGCGGGTCACATGGTCGACTACTCGGGGATGGGCTTCGCGCTGTTCTTCCTCGCCGAGTACATCAACATGATCGTGATCTCGGCGCTCGCGGCCACGCTGTTCCTCGGCGGCTGGGACGCGCCGTTCAGCTTCCTGCACTTCATCCCGGGCGTGGTGTGGCTCGTGCTGAAGATCTTCATGCTGCTGTCGGTCTTCATCTGGGTTCGCGCGACGTTTCCGCGTTTCCGTTACGACCAGATCATGCGCCTGGGCTGGAAGATCTTCCTGCCGATCTGCGTGATCTGGGTGGTCGTGGTCGGCTTCTGGATGATGTCGCCGCTGAATATCTGGAATTGAGAGGGCGGATCCCATCATGACGGCAATCCAACATTTCTTTAAGACCTTCTTCCTGACCGAGCTCGTGAAAGGGCTCGCGATGACGGGCCGCTACACCTTCAAGCGCAAGGTGACGGTGCAGTTCCCGGAAGAGAAGACCCCGATCTCGCCGCGTTTCCGCGGGCTGCATGCGCTGCGCCGCTACGAAAACGGCGAAGAGCGCTGCATCGCGTGCAAGCTGTGCGAAGCGGTGTGCCCGGCGATGGCGATCACGATCGAATCGCAGGTGCGCGCCGACAACACGCGCCGCACGACGCGCTACGACATCGATCTGACCAAGTGCATCTTCTGCGGTTTCTGCGAGGAAAGCTGCCCCGTCGATTCGATCGTCGAGACGCAGATCCTCGAGTACCACGGCGAGAAGCGCGGCGACCTGTATTTCACGAAGGAAATGCTGCTCGCGGTCGGCGATCGCTACGAGAAGGACATCGCGGCCGCGAAGGCCGCCGACGCGCCGTATCGATGATGCATGACCGGCCGGCCCGTGTGGGCCGGCCCGAGCGCCGCGGCAACGGTGCGCGGCACGCCGCAGTGCCCGAGAACCGTGCCTGACCAAGGCCTAAACGATGAACCGGTAACCATGGACTTCACGACCGTACTTTTCTACATCTTCTCGCTGCTGCTGGTGATCTCGGGGCTGAAGGTGATCACCGCGCGCAACCCTGTGGCTTCCGCGCTCTTCCTCGTTCTCGCGTTCTTCAACGCGGCGGCGATCTGGATGCTGCTCGAGGCCGAATTCCTCGCGATCCTGCTCGTGCTCGTCTATGTCGGCGCGGTGATGGTGCTGTTCCTGTTCGTCGTGATGATGCTCGACATCAATACCGACGTGCTGCGCCGCGATTTCCGCCGCTTCGTGCCGATGGCCACGGTGGTGGGGGCGATCATCGTCGTGGAGACGGCGCTGATCCTCTGGCGCGGCTACGGCGCGACGTCGCAGCCGGTGCGCGACATCGCCTCGGGCGCGCTCGCCAACATGTCGAACACGCGTCTGATCGGCAAGGTGATCTACACCGATTACATCTTCGCGTTCGAAATCGCGGGCCTCGTGCTGCTGGTGGCGATCATCGCCGCCGTTTCGCTGACGGCCAGCCGCGGCAAGGAACGCAAGCGCCAGCGCGTGTCCGATCAAGTGCGCGTGCGCCGCGAGGATCGCGTGCGCATCGTGAAGATGGCGGCCGAAGTCCCGCCGCCGCCGGAACCGGCAACCGCCGAGGCCGATCCCGCCGCGGCGCCCAAGAGCTGAGCGGAGGAGAACCGAATCATGTTGAACCTGACTCTTGCCCATTACCTGGTGCTCGGCGCGATCCTGTTCGCGATGAGCATCGTCGGCATCTTCCTGAATCGCCGCAACATCATCGTGATCCTGATGGCGATCGAACTGATGCTGCTCGCCGTCAATACGAACTTCGTCGCGTTCTCGCATTATCTGGGTGACGTGCACGGGCAGATCTTCGTCTTCTTCGTGCTCACGGTTGCAGCAGCGGAAGCGGCAATCGGCCTCGCGATTCTGGTGACGCTGTTCCGCAAACTCGACACCATCAATGTCGAGGATCTCGACCAGCTCAAGGGCTAATTTCAGGCGAGTCTGCTATGTCGACCACACTCAATGAAACCACGCTGCTGGCGATTCCGCTGGCGCCACTCGCCGGCTCGATCGTCGCCGGCCTGTTCGGCAATACCGTCGGACGCAAGGGCGCGCATCGCGTGGCGATCCTCGGCGTCCTGATCTCGTTCATTCTGTCGGCCCTGGTGTTCCAGCAGGTGCTCGGCGGTGCGAGCTTCAATTCCACCGTCTACGAATGGATGCGGGTCGGCCCGCTCAAGCTCGAAGTCGGCTTCCTCGTCGATTCGCTGACCGCGATGATGATGGTCGTCGTGACCTTCGTGTCGCTGATGGTGCACATCTACACGATCGGCTACATGCAGGAAGAAGACGGCTATCAGCGCTTCTTCTCGTATATCTCGTTATTCACGTTCTCGATGCTGATGCTCGTGATGAGCAACAACTTCCTGCAGCTGTTCTTCGGCTGGGAAGCGGTCGGCCTCGTGTCCTACCTGCTGATCGGGTTCTACTTCACGCGTGAAAGTGCGATCTACGCCAACATGAAGGCGTTCATCGTCAACCGCGTGGGCGATTTCGGGTTCCTGCTCGGCATCGGTCTGCTGCTCGCATACGGCGGCTCGATGAATTACGGCGAAGTGTTCGCGAAGAGCAACGAACTCGCGGCGATGCATTTCCCGGGCACCGACTGGGGCCTGCTGACGGTGGCCTGTATCTGCCTGTTCATCGGCGCGATGGGCAAATCGGCGCAGTTCCCGCTGCATGTCTGGCTGCCCGATTCGATGGAAGGCCCGACGCCGATCTCGGCGCTGATCCACGCGGCCACCATGGTGACGGCCGGCGTGTTCATGGTCACGCGCATGTCGCCGCTGTTCGAGCTGTCCGACGCGGCGCTGTCGTTCATCACCGTGATCGGTGCGATCACCGCGCTGTTCATGGGTTTCCTCGGCGTGATCCAGAACGACATCAAGCGCGTCGTGGCGTATTCGACGCTCTCGCAGCTCGGCTACATGACCGTCGCGCTCGGCGTGTCGGCCTATCCGGTCGCCGTGTTCCACCTGATGACGCACGCGTTCTTCAAGGCGCTGCTGTTCCTTGCCGCAGGCTCGGTCATCATCGGCATGCATCACGACCAGGACATCCGCAACATGGGCGGCCTGCGCAAGTACATGCCGATCACCTGGATCACGTCGCTGATCGGTTCGCTCGCGCTGATCGGCACGCCGTTCTTCTCGGGCTTCTACTCGAAGGATTCGATCATCGATGCGGTGAAGCTCTCGCATCTGCCGGGTTCGGGCTTTGCCTACTTCGCGGTGATCGCCAGCGTGTTCGTGACCGCGCTGTATTCGTTCCGCATGTATTTCCTCGTGTTCCACGGCGAAGAGCGCTTCCGCAAGCCGAAGCATCCCGATTCGCCGATGGGGCAGGCCGCCGCGCATGCGCATGACGCGCACGGTCACGACGATCACGCGCACGAGCCGCACGAAAGCTCGTGGGTCGTCTGGGTGCCACTGGTGCTGCTCGCCATTCCGTCGGTCGTGATCGGCGCGTTCGCGATCGGTCCGATGCTGTACGGCGATTTCTTCCAGCACGGCGTTGCGTTCGACAAGGTGATTTACATCGGCCAGAACCACCCGGCGCTTGCCGAGATGGCCGGTGAGTTCCAGGGCTGGGCCGCGATGGGCCTGCATTCGGTGTCGGGCCTGCCGGTCTGGCTCGCATTGGCTGGCGTCGTCGTTGCCTGGTTCCTGTATGTGAAGCGCCCGGACCTTTCGGCGTCGATCCGCCGCGCGGCCGGTCCGATCTATACGCTGCTTGATAACAAATACTACATGGACAAGATCAACGAGATCGTGTTCGCCCGGGGCTCGGTCGCGGTTGGCCGGGGCTTGTGGAAAGAGGGCGATGTCGTTGTGATCGATGGAGTCGTCAACGGAAGCGCGCGCGTCGTGAACTGGTTCGCGGGCGTGATTCGCTTCCTGCAGTCGGGCTACATCTATCACTACGCGTTCGCGATGATCATCGGCATGTTGGGTCTCCTTACCCTGTTTGTTACGCTCGGCGGCAAATAAGAAAAGGAGAGGAACCCACTCATGCCCGCATTTCCGATTCTCAGTACCGCCATTTGGCTTCCGATCGTGTTCGGCCTGGTTATCCTGGCCATCGGCACGGACCGGAAGCCCGGCGTGGCCCGGTGGGTCGCGCTGATCGGTTCGCTGCTCGGGTTTGCTGTCACGATTCCGCTCGTCACCGGTTTCGATCCGAGTACCGCGGCACTCCAGTTTCAGGAGAACGCGGTCTGGATCGAGCGATTCAATGTTTCGTATCACCTCGGCGTCGACGGCATTTCGATGTGGTTCGTCGTACTGACGGCGCTGATCACCGTCATCGTCGTCGTCGCCGGTTGGGAAGTCATCACCGAGAACGTCTCGCAGTATCTCGCCTCGTTCCTGATGCTGTCCGGCATCATGATCGGCGTGTTCACGGCGGCTGACGGCCTGCTGTTCTACGTGTTCTTCGAAGCCACGCTGATCCCGATGTACATCATCATCGGTGTCTGGGGCGGCCCGAACCGCGTTTATGCCGCCTTCAAGTTCTTCCTGTACACGCTGGCCGGCTCGCTGCTGATGCTGGTTGCGCTGATCTACCTGTACCGCGAGACGCATACGTTCGATATCGCGGCCTGGCAGAGCGCGAAGCTCGCCATGACGCCGCAGTTGCTGTTGTTCGGCGCGTTCTTCCTGGCGTTCGCCGTGAAGGTGCCGATGTGGCCCGTCCACACTTGGCTGCCCGATGCGCACGTCGAGGCGCCCACGGGCGGCTCGGTGGTGCTGGCCGCGATCATGCTGAAGCTCGGCGCTTACGGCTTCCTGCGTTTTTCGTTGCCTGTCACGCCCGACGCGGCGCACTATCTGGCTCCGGCCGTGATCGCGCTGTCGCTCGTCGCGGTCATCTACATCGGGCTGGTCGCGATGGTGCAGACCGACATGAAGAAGCTCGTCGCGTATTCGTCGATCGCGCACATGGGTTTCGTCACGCTCGGCTTCTTCATCTTCAACCAGCTCGGCGTCGAGGGCGCGATCGTGCAGATGATCTCGCACGGTTTCGTGTCCGGCGCGATGTTCCTTTGCATCGGCGTGCTGTACGATCGCCTGCATACGCGGAATATCGCTGAATACGGCGGTGTCGTGAACGTCATGCCCAAGTTCGCGACCTTCGCGCTGCTGTTCGCCATGGCGAACTGCGGGCTGCCGGGTACCTCGGGCTTCGTCGGCGAGTTCATGGTGATACTCGCTTCGGTGAAGTTCAATTTCTGGATCGCGTTCGGCGCGGGCTTCACGCTGATTCTCGGCGCGGGCTACACGCTGTGGATGTACAAACGCGTCTATTTCGGCAAGGTGGTCAACGAGAAAGTAACGACGCTGAAGGATATCGGCGCCCGCGAATTCTCGATGCTCGCCGTGCTGGCCGCGTTCACGCTGTTGATGGGTCTGTATCCGAAGCCCTTCACCGACGTGATGCACGTTTCCGTAGAAAATCTCCTCTCTCACGTTGCGCAATCCAAGCTGCCGCTGGCCCAGCAGTAAGTGTGGGCGGAGGAACCCAAGACCATGCAAAACGCACCTATGAATGTCCTGTTGCCCGACGCGCTCGTGATGTTCGCCATCATCGTGGCGTGGCTGAACGACACCATCTCCGGCGAGTCCGGCCGACGTCTCACGTATCTGATCGCGGTCGTCTCGTCCGTTGTCGCCGGTGTGTGGTTTGCTGTCCAGGCCCTCGATCCGCACCAGTATTACTTCTTCTCGCGGATGATCGTTGTCGATTCGTTCGCCAGCGTGATGAAGTCGGCCGTGTCGTTCGGCTTCGCCGCCTCGATGATCTACTCGCGACGCTACCTGGCCGATCGCGATCTGTTCCGTGGCGACGTGTTCCTGCTCGGCATGTTCTCGCTGCTCGGCCAGCTCGTGATGATCTCCGGCAACAACTTCCTGACGCTGTACCTCGGTCTGGAACTGATGTCGCTGTCGCTCTACGCGATGATCGCGCTGCGCCGCGACGGCGAGCAGTCGAGCGAAGCCGCCATGAAGTACTACGTGCTCGGCGCGCTGGCTTCCGGCTTCGTGCTGTACGGCATCTCGATGGTGTACGGCGCGACCGGGTCGCTCGAACTGCATGACGTGCTGAACGCCGTGGCGTCGGGCCGCATCAACAACATCGTGCTGCTGTTCGGCGTGATCTTCATCGTGGCTGGCGTGGCGTTCAAGCTGGGCGCGGTGCCGTTCCACATGTGGGTGCCCGATGTCTATCACGGCGCGCCGACGGCCATGTCGCTGCTGACCGGCGGCGGCCCGAAGGTGGCGGCGTTCGCCTGGGGCCTGCGCCTGCTCGTGATGGGCCTGCTGCCGCTGGCGGCCGATTGGCAGCAGATGCTGGTGATTCTGGCCGCGCTGTCGCTGATCGTCGGCAACATCACCGGTATCGTCCAGCGCAACGTCAAGCGGATGCTGGCGTATTCGGCGATCTCGAACATGGGCTTCGTGCTGCTCGGTCTGCTGTCGGGCGTCGTGAAGGGCAGCCCGGCCTTCACGGCCACGGCCTACAGCTCGGCGATGTTTTATTCGATCGTGTACCTGGTCACGACGCTCGGCGCGTTCGGCATCGTCATGCTACTGGCCCGCCGCGATTTCGAGGCCGAAACGCTCGACGATTTCAAGGGCCTGAACAAGCGCAGCCCGGTATTCGCCTTCGTGATGATGGTCATGATGTTCTCGCTGGCCGGTATTCCGCCGACGGTGGGCTTCTACGCGAAGCTGGCCGTGCTCGAGGCCACGATCAACGCCGGCCTGACCTGGCTGGCGGTCCTCGGTGTCATCAGTTCGTTGTTCGGCGCGTTCTACTATCTGCGTATCGTGAAGCTGATGTACTTCGATGCGCCGCAGGACACGAACCCGATCATGAGCGACGCGACGAACCGCGCCGTGCTGCTGTTCAACGGTGTCGCCGTGGTCGTGCTTGGCCTCGCACCGGGCCGGCTGATGGAAATCTGTCTGCAAGCCATCAGCCATACGCTGCCGCTGTAAATGTCGGCAGCGGGCTGGTTCATCGTATTGTTGGCGCTCGCGGGCGCCAACCTGCCGTTCGTGAATCAACGGGTGTTCGCGCTCGTTCCGGTCGGCACTGCACCGCGCAAGAGCGGCTGGCTGCGAATCGCCGAGATGATCGTGCTGTATTTCGCAGTCGGCTTGCTCGGGTTCTGGCTCGAATCGCGAGCCGGCAACCGCTTCGAACAGGGCTGGCAGTTCTACGCCATCACGTTCAGCCTGTTCGTGGTGTTCGCGTTCCCCGGCTTCACGTTCCAATATCTCGTCAAACGACGCTGACGGTTTCGGCTGTCGCGTCCAACCATGGAGCCGACGATGGCCGAATTACCGAATCACGATGACAAACTGATCGAAGTTTGCGTCGAAAGCGAATCCATTCTCGACGGCCATTTCCTTAAGGTCAAACGCGACACGGTGCGGCTGCCGGACGGCAAGCACGCGGTGCGCGAGTACATCCGTCATCCGGGTGCGGTGATGGTGATCCCGTTGTTCGACGACGGCCGCGTGCTGATGGAAAGCCAGTTTCGCTATCCGATCGGCAAGGTCATGGCCGAATTCCCGGCCGGCAAGCTCGATCCGCAGGAAGGGCCGCTGGCCTGTGCGATTCGCGAGCTGCGCGAGGAAACCGGCTATTCGGCGCGCGAGTATTTTTACCTGACGCGCATCCATCCGATCATTTCCTATTCGACCGAATTCATCGACATCTACCTCGCCAAGGGCCTGACGGCCGGCGAGCGCCAACTCGACGAAGGCGAATTCCTCGAAACCTTCACGGCCACGGTGCCCGAACTGCTCGAGTGGATCCGCACGGGGCAGATCAGCGACGTGAAGACGATCATCGGCACGATGTGGCTCGAAAAGGCGCTGTCCGGCGCCTGGCCGCTCGGCACCCCCGAGTAGGGCTGACCCGCGTCGTTGCGCCGTCTTCCGTGCCCGAGTGGCGGGAAGACGGCGGTGCTGGCGCTCGCGGCGGCCGACGCATCGATCTGCGTTTGCCCCTCCATTTTTATCTTCGGCACTTTCTTGGCCGGCCTCGGCGGCAAATTTCGTCGCAGGCTACAATCCAGCCAGACCGGATCCTCCCCCGGCAAACGCGATCATGATTTAGCACGATCGTTCTTTCTTCCCAGATTGCGCGTACACTCGCGAAACGCCCCCGATTCATCATGAAGGTCCTCGATTTACAGTGCACGCACGGCCATCGTTTCGAAGGCTGGTTTGCGTCCGCCGACGATTTCGAATCGCAACTGTCCCGCAAGCTGGTCGAATGTCCGGTGTGCGGGGCAACCGAGATCAACCGGATGCCGTCGGCGCCGCGGTTGAACTTGTCCGGCGCGACGCAGGGCAAATCTGCCGAGCCGCAGCAGATGCAGGCGCAACTGATGCGCGCGCTGCGCGAAGTGCTGGAGAAGACCGAGAACGTGGGCGAGCGCTTCGCCGAGGAAGCGCGGCGCATCCATTACAACGAAGCCCCCGCGCGCAACATCCGCGGGGTGACCTCGCCCGAGGATGCTCGCGCGCTCGTCGAGGAAGGCATCGAAGTGATGTCGCTGCCGGTGCCGGCGGCCCTGAAAGAACCTTTGCAATGATCGGATACTGATCGGCGCATGTCTTCCGGGCGCGCCGCCCACGGCCAGCGGCCAGGAGACACGATATGGATCCGGATGATGTTCTGCCGGCGGCGCGTTCTGCGTCGCCGCTTCAGCGTGGCGCGAGGCAAATCGGCCACGCGCGCTGCCTCACACGCTTTTCCACTGCACGTTCACGACCCGAACCGACGATGCGCGGCGTTTCCGCACGGCCGGTGATTCGATATGACGATGTGGCCCGAAGCCGCACAATCCAACAGGAGAGATCAGCATGACGTTCTGCTACGAGGATCTGGAAGTCGGCACCTTGACCGAAATTGGCAAACACACGTTCACGCCCGAGGAAATCATCGACTTCGCGCAACGCTACGACCCGCAGCCGTTCCATCTCGACGAGGCCGCAGGCAAGGCGTCGCCGTTCGGCGGCCTGGTGGCGAGCGGCTGGCACACCTGTTCGGTATTCATGGGCATGCTGGTGCGCAACGTATTGCACGATTCGACGAGCATGGGCTCGCCCGGCATCGAGGAGATTCGCTGGATCAAGCCGGTGCGCGCCGGCGCGACGATCACGATGCAGCAGCGCATCCTCGACAAACGCGTGTCGGCGAGCCGCCCCGATCGTGGCATCGCGACGAGCGAATGGGTCGGCACCGACGAACACGGCGAAACCGTCATCACGGTGCGTTCGAAGATCATCTTCGGGCTGCGCGACCCGCAGGCTGCCGTATGAGCGGCGCTCCCGAAACCAGGCCCGACGCGAAGCCTGCCCGGCCGCGTATCGCGTCGATCGAGGCACTGCGCGGGCTGGTCGGCGCCGATGGCTTCGCGAGCGGCTGGATCACCGTCAATCAGGCGCGCGTAAACCGCTTCGCCGATGCGACCGACGATCATCAGTGGATCCACGTCGACCCCGAACGGGCTGCGCGCGAATCGCCGTTCGGCGCGCCGATCGCGCATGGGTTCCTGACGTTGTCGCTGATTCCGTCGCTGATGACCGACGCGATCGAGTTCGAGCAGCGCATGGGCGTGAACTACGGCCTGAACCGCGTGCGCTTCCTGCGGCCGGTGCCGGTGGGCGCGAAAGTGCGTGGCCTGTTCTCGGTCAAGACGGCCACCGACAGCAAGCAGGGCGGCCTGCAATGCGCGTGGTCGGTGGCGGTGCAGGTCGATTCGACCGGCGAGCCGGCGCTGGCTTGCGCGGCCGAATTCATCACCCTGCATCTGTTCTGACGCCGACGCGAACCAGGATGCGCGCCGCGAGGGCGCGCGTTTTGGGCGTCCGCTTTTGGCGTCCGTTTGTCGCTTACGCTGTCGTGTAGCGCGCCAGTTCGAGCTTCGCGATGGCGTTGCGATGCACTTCGTCCGGGCCGTCGGCGAAGCGCAGCGTGCGCGCTGACGCATAGGCATAGGCGAGCGGAAAATCGTCGCTGACGCCGCCCCCGCCGTGGGCCTGAATCGCCCAATCGATAACTTGGCATGCCATGTTCGGCGCTACCACCTTGATCATCGCGATCTCGCCGCGCGCGGCCTTGTTGCCGGCACGGTCCATCTTCCAGGCGGCGTTCAGCGTCAGCAGCCGCGCCTGATCGATCAGGCAGCGCGCCTCGGCAATCCGTTCCTGCGTGACGGTCTGCTCGGCGACCGGCTTGCCGAACGCCACGCGTGTCAGCACGCGCCGGCACATCAGTTCGAGTGCGCGTTCGGCCAGGCCGATCAGGCGCATGCAGTGATGGATACGGCCAGGCCCGAGCCGGCCTTGCGCGATCTCGAAGCCGCGGCCCTCGCCGAGCAGCAGATTGGCGGCCGGCACGCGCACGTTATCGAGCGTGATTTCCATGTGGCCGTGCGGTGCGTCGTCGTAGCCGAACACGGTCAGCGGGCGGTGCACGGTCACGCCGGGCGCATCGGACGGCACCAGAATCATCGACTGCTGCGCATGGCGTGGCGCATCGGGATCGGTCTTGCCCATCACGATATAGAGCTTGCAGCGCGGATCGCCGGCGCCCGACGACCACCATTTGTGGCCGTTGACGATGTAATCGCCGCCGTCGCGTTCGATGCGCGTGCGGATGTTGGTGGCGTCCGACGATGCCACTTCCGGCTCGGTCATCAGAAATGCCGAACGGATCGTGCCGTCGAGCAGCGGATCGAGCCAAGCCCGCTTCTGCTCGTCGGTCGCATAGCGTTCGAGCGTTTCCATGTTGCCGGTGTCGGGCGCATTGCAATTGAACACCTCGGGCGACCATGGCACGCGGCCCATGATCTCGCACAGCGGCGCGTAGTCGAGATTCGACAGGCCCGCACCACGGTCGGATGCCGGCAGGAACAGGTTCCACAGGCCGGCGGCGCGTGCTTCGTCCTTCAGCGAGTCGAGCAGGCCAACCGGCCGCCAGGCATGGCCGTCTTGCCGGTTGCGCGCGATTTCGTCCTGAAAGGCACGCTCGTTCGGGTAGATATGCCGATCGAAGAAGGCGAGCAGCCGCTCGCGCAACACGTCGACCGTCGGGGAGTAATCGAAATCCATCGCAACCTCGCTGGAGTGGGACATCCATCGCATCGGAACGGGAAATCGGAAGCGGGTGAAGCGGGGTGAAGCGGTAATCGAGCGGGCGGTTCGGGTTCAGTGCACGCGCTGCGCGTAATGCCAGGCCAGCTCCGCCATCGGCCGCGCCTGACGGCCGGCGTCGAGGGCGCGGCCGCTCGATGCGGTGCCGTCCGCGACACGCTTCATGATCCCCTGCAGGATCGCGGCGATCCGGAACATGTTGTAGGCCAGATAGAAGTGCCAGTCGCCCTCGATCGCGAAGCCGGTGCGTTCGAGGTAGCGGGCGATCGTGTGCCGTTCGTCGGGAATGCCGAGCGCCGCCAGATCGAGCCCGGCGATGCCGCGGAAGCGGCCCGGCTCGTTGTGCCAGGTCATGCAGTGATAAGCGAAATCGGCGAGCGGATTGCCGAGCGTCGACAGCTCCCAATCGAGCACGGCCAGCACGCGCGGGGAGTCGGGCGCGAAGATCAGGTTGTCGATCCGGAAATCGCCGTGGACGATCACGCTGCGTTCCTGCCCGGCATCGCTGGCTGGAATATGGCGCGGCAGCCAGTCGATCAGGCGGTGCATCGCCTCGATCGGCTCGGTCTCGGTGGCGGCGTACTGCTTGCTCCAGCGCGCGATCTGCCGCGCGAAATAGTTGCCGGGCTTGCCGTAGTCGCCGAGCCCGAGCGCCTGCGGATCGAGCGTATGCAGCGCGGCGATCACGCGATTCACCTCGTCGTAGTGGGCTGCGCGCTCGGCCGGCGTCATGCCCGGCAGCGCCGGATTCCACAGCACGCGGCCCTCCACGTAAGCCATCACGTAGAACGCGCGGCCGATCACCGATTCGTCCTCGCAGAACGCGAGCATTCGCGGCACCGGCACGTCGGTATCGGCCAAGGCGGACATCACGCGGTATTCGCGGTCGATCGCGTGGGCCGAGGGCAGCAGCTTGGCCGCCGGCGCCGGTTTCGCGCGCAGCACGTAGCGGCGCGCCGGCGTGACGAGGCGATAGGTGGGATTCGACTGGCCGCCGCGAAACTGCTCGATCGTCAGCGGGCCGGCGTAGCCGTCGAGATGGCCGGCGAGCCAGGCGTCGAGCGCGGCCAGATCGATGCGCTGCGCCGCGCCGACGGGCATCGTGCCCTCGAAGGCGGAATAATCGTTCGGGTCCGGATTCGTGTCCGGGTGTTGCGCTTGCGTCATCCTTGCCTCCGGGGGCGCGGGGTGGGCTCAGCGGCCCGCGTTCGCCAGGGTGAACTGGTGGTAGAGCACTTCCATCACGGTATTGCGCGCGTCGCGATGCAGGGCGTCGGGCGGTGTGTAGTTGATCTGGCGTACCACCCAGTCGTGCGGGCGCTCGCCGACGTCGAGCACATTGATGCAGCCAGTGGACTGCGCGAAGCGGCCGATGAAAAGCCGCTGTTCGGGCAGCGTGGCATGCGAGAGCAGGGCGCAGTTGACGCCGCCGTGCAGTACCAGCAAGGCCGTATCCCAATCGGGATCGGCGCGCAGCGCGGCCAGCGCCGGCAACACGCGATCGAGCAGTTCCCCGATCGTCTCGCCGCCGAGAAACGCGACGTGCTCGGGCACGACGCCGTCGAGCGCATCGATGAACGCCGCCTGCACATCGTGCTCGGGCAAGTCGGCCGGATGGCCGCCGCGAATCTCGCGCCAGGCCGGTTGGGTCTCGATCTCGATGGCCTGGCCCGTTTCCGCCAGCACCAGCGACGCCGTCTCGACGGTGCGTTTCAGGCCGCTCGCGACGACGCGGTCGAAACGGATCGACTGCGCGGCGAACGCGCGCCCCGCTGCGCGCGCCTGCATCCGGCCGTGGTCGTTGAGCGGCACGGTGTCGGGATCGATCGGTTGCTGCGTGCTGTCGAAGTAGGTCACGTCGCCGTGGCGCATCAGGTAGAGGCGGCGGCGTTTGGGCAGGCGGTAATCGGTCATGGTGGAATCAGCGGTGATAGACGGGCGGCCGCTTCTCGAGAAAGGCCGTGATGCCCTCGAGCGCATCCGCGTGGTGCAGCGATGCGACGAAATGATCGCGCTCGGCCACCAGATGCGTGGCCAGCGTGTGCTCGGGCGCATCGGCAAGCAGCGCCTTGACGCGCGTCACGGCGTTCGGTGACACGCGGCCGATCTCGTCGGCCCAGGCGACGGCGTCGCCGAGCGCCGAACCGGCGCGCGCGATGCGGTTGACGACGCCGAGATCATGCAGCCGTTTCGCGGCAACCGGCTTGCCCTCGATCAGGATTTCCGTGGCCAGTGCGCGCGGCAGGGCGCGCGCCAGGAACCACGAGCCGCCGCCGTCGGGCGTCAGGCCCACGCGTGCGTACGACATGACGAACTTGGCGTCGTCGGCGGCGACGATCAGGTCGCAGGCCAGCGTCAACGAGAACCCGGCGCCGGCCGCGGCGCCTTCCACTGCGGCGATCACGGGCTTGGTAGCCGTCTGGATCGCGGTGATCCATTCGCCGAGCAGGTCGATGCTGTCGGCCTGGACCGCCCGGTCCTTCGCACGGTTCTCGAGCAGCCGGTTCAGGTTACCGCCCGCGCAGAAGAAGCGGTTCGCGCCGGTCAGCACGACGGCGCGGATCGACGGATCGCGCTCGGCGGTGTTCATCGCCTCGAGGCCGGCGGCGTACATGTCGGGATGCAGCGCGTTGCGCGCGCCGGGGTTGGAGAGCGTCAGGACGAGCGTCGAGTCGCTTTCGACGGGGCGGGACGCGAGCAGTTCGGCGCTCATGCGGGGTGTCTCCTGAAGGGCTGTCTCGTGGCCGGCGCGACGGCGAGTCGGCATCGTGCGCCCGGTCGTTGGGTCTGCGAAGTGCTTTAGACTAGCACGGACGTGCTATTCGGCACGCCGCGACGGGCCGCCGGCATCGAGAACCGGCCCGCGTTTCGACCCAGTCAGGACAGGAGAACGACCATGCTGCAGCTGTGTGGTTTGCCGGTATCGAATTACTACAACAAGGTGAAGCTCGTGATGCTCGATCACGAGATTCCGTTCGAGGAGCAGCTTTTCGCCTTGCCGCTGCGCGACGCCGATGCGCTGGCCGCGTCGCCGTTCGGCAAGGTGCCGTTCCTGCGTACCGAGCAGGGGGCGCTGTCGGAATCGCAGGCGATCGTCGATTATCTGGCGGCGCGCTATCCCGAGAAGGCGCTGTACCCGGCCGATCCGTTCGAGGCCGCGAAAGTGCGCGAGCTGACGATCTTCATCGAGCTGTATCTCGAATGGGTGGTGCGCGATCTGTATCCGCAGGCGTTTTACGGCAGCACGGTCGGCGAGGATCTTCGTCATCAGGCCGAGGCTCGCCTGAGCCGTGCGCTGGCGGTGTTGCGGCAGATGACGCAATTCGCGCCGTATGTGTTCGGCGACACGTACGGCATGGCCGACGTGGCCGCCTACATTCACCTGCCGCTCGTCGGGCTGGCGACCAAGGCCGTATATGGGCGCGATTTTGTCGTCGAGGCGGGGATCGACTGGAAGTCGTATACGAAGCTGATCGGCGAGCGGCCGGCTGCCCGGCGCGTGAGCGCGGACCGCAAGGCCTATCTGGAGGCGGCCGCCGCCGGGCGCTGAGGGCGGCGAGCCGTTCGGATCACAGCCTGGACAGCCGTTCGAGCGCGGTGGCGAGCGTGTCCTCGCGCTTGGCGAAACAGAAGCGCACCACGCCCGATTCGTGCGGCGCGTGATAGAACGCCGACACGGGGATCGCCGCGACGCCGATCTCCGTCGTCAGCCATTTGGCGAACTCGGCTTCGGGCAGATCGCTGATCGCCGAATAATCGACGCACTGGAAGTAGGTGCCGGTGCACGGCAGCAGCTTGAAGCGCGTCGATTCCAGCCCGGCGCGGAACAGATCGCGCTTCTTCTGGTAGAACGCCGGCAGCGTCAGGTACGGCGCCGGATCGCACAGATACGCCGCCAGGCCGACCTGCATCGGCGTATTGACCGTGAACACGTTGAACTGGTGAACCTTGCGGAATTCGGCCATCAGCGGCGCGGGCGCGGCCACGTAGCCGACCTTCCAGCCTGTCACGTGATAGGTCTTGCCGAAGCTCGACACGATGAAGCTGCGCGCGGCCAGCTCCGGATAGCGCGCGACGCTTTCGTGCCGCGCGCCGTCGTACACCATGTGCTCGTACACCTCGTCGGACACGATCAACACTTCGGTGCCGCGCACGATTTCCTCGAGCTGGCGCATGTCCGATTCGCGCCAGACCGTGCCGGTCGGGTTGTGCGGCGTGTTGATCAGGATCAGGCGCGTTTTCGGCGTGACGGCCGCGGCGAGCTTGTCGAACGGGATCGCGTAGTCGGGCGCGTCGAGCGTGACGAACACGGGCTTGCCGCCGGCCAGTTCGATCGAAGGCAGATAGCTGTCGTAGGTCGGCTCGACCACGATCACCTCGTCGCCCGGATGCACGGCGCAGAGGATCGCCGTCAGCAGCGCCTGGGTCGCGCCGGCCGTCACGGTGATTTCGGTGGCCGGGTCGTAGCGGCGGCCGTAGATCTGCTCGATCTTGTCAGCGATCGCTTCGCGCAGCGGCGCGACGCCTGTCATCGGCGGGTACTGGTTGTGGCCGTCGCGCATCGCGCTCGCCACCGCGTCGACGATCTTCGGGTCGCAATCGAAATCGGGAAAGCCCTGGCCGAGATTCACCGCGCCCTTTTCGGTGGCGAGCGCGCTCATGACGGTGAAGATCGTGGTGCCGACCTGCGGCAGACGGGAAACGACGGCGGGCGTGACGGGCGAGGCGGACGGTGCGTTCATCGTGGGTCGGGCGTTCGGTTCGATTCGGTGAAGGGCGGATTCCGGGCGGCGGTGCCGTGCGCTCAGGCGGGTGCCGGTTCGGCCGGCGTCAGCCCGCAGGCCGCGGCGAACGGTGCGGGCTGCAGGATCCGGAACTGGAAATCGCGTTCGGTGCGGCGCGTCAGCTTCAGCAGGTCGCGATCCTTGGAGACGAGCCAATCGGCTGCGGCGGCGCGCGCGAGGTCGAGGAATTTCTGGTCGTCGCGATCGCGGCATTTCGGCAGCGGCAGCGCGTCGTCGGGCAGGGGCGCGGAGGTGTCGACCTGCTGCGCGAGCCGCGCGACGGCTGCCAGGGCGGCGGATTTGTCGATCTGGCGCGGCGCGAACTGCGGATAATCGAGCACGCGTTCGAGTTCCCTCAGGCAGCGCGCGTCGATCAGCGCGACCAGCGTGCCGCTTTCGAGCGCGGCGTGGATCGGGCGCGCGGCCGGGTCGTCGAACACGAGGATATCGATCCAGACATTCGAGTCGAGCACGACGCGGCGCCCGTCTCGCGGAGCGTTGGAGCTGGGCATTCGTTACAATCGGTGGTTTTCGTCTGACGGCACCTTAGCGCGTGCCGGCGAGCCTCTATGATAATCGTTCTCTCTCCCGCGAAATCGCTCGATTACGAGACCCCGCCCCATATCCCGACGCATACGCTGCCCGATTTCGTCGACGACGCGGCTCAGTTGATCGATGGATTGCGGAAATTGTCGCCCCAGCAGATTGCCTCGCTGATGGACATTTCGGATCCGCTCGCCCATCTCAATTTCCAGCGTTACGCCGATTGGTCGCGCCAGTTCACGGCCGACAACGCGAAACAGGCGGTGCTCGCGTTCAACGGCGACGTATATGAAGGCTTCGACGCGCGTTCGCTGTCGGCCGCCGATCTCGATTACGCGCAGCAGCATGTGCGTGTGCTGTCCGGTCTGTACGGCCTGCTGCGTCCGCTCGATCTGCTGCAGCCGTACCGGCTCGAAATGGGCACCCGTTTCGAAAATCCGCGCGGCAAGGATCTCTACGCGTTCTGGGGCGAGCGCATCACGCGTGCGCTGAACACCCAGCTCGCCACCCGCAGCGACGATGCGCGCGTGCTCGTGAATTGCGCCTCGACGGAATACTTCAAGTCGGTCAAGCCGAAGCTGCTGGATGCGCCGGTCGTCACGCCGGTGTTCGAGGACTGGAAGGGCGGCCGCTACAAGATCATCAGCTTCCACGCGAAACGCGCGCGCGGCCTGATGGCGCGCTACGCGGTCACGAACCGGATCGCGTCGGCCGAGCGGCTGCGTGATTTCGCCGAGGAAGGTTATGCATTCGAGGCATCGGCATCGAACGATTCCACCTACGTGTTCCGCCGCCGTCTCGACGCGTGACCCACGCGCCGTCCGCGGCGGTTTGACCTTTTGCGGCGTCTCACGAGGGCGCCGCGCCCAGGAGACAAGATGACGCTCTCGATTTCCACCCAGTTCGACGCCGGCGCGATCGACGTCGTGTCGTGCGACAGCCCCGATGCGATCCGCTTGCGCATTCGCAGCGACAATCAGTCGACGTTCGCCCAGTGGTTCTATTTCCGCCTGTCCGGCGCACGCGGCGAGCGCTGCGTGATGCGTTTCGAGAACGCGCATGAAAGCGCCTATCCGGCTGGCTGGCGCGGTTACCGCGCGGTCGCGAGCTATGACCGTGTGAACTGGTTCCGCGTGCCGACCGAATTCGACGGCACCGTGATGACGATCGATCACACGCCCGATTTCGACAGCATCTACTACGCGTATTTCGAGCCGTACGGCGAGGAACGCCATTCGGAGTTTCTCGGCGCGGTGCAGCAGATGCCGCAGGCCAACGTGGTCGATCTCGGCCGCACCGCCGAAGGCCGGCCGATGTCGCTGCTGGTGCTGGGTACGCCCGACGAAACGGGCGCGAAGAAGAAAGTCTGGATCATCGCGCGCCAGCATCCGGGCGAATCGATGGCCGAATGGTTCGTCGAGGGGCTCGTCAAGCGCCTGGCCGGCTGGGGCGATTGGGCCGGCGACGCGGTGGCGCGCAAGCTCTATGACCACGCGACGTTCTATATCGTCGCGAACATGAATCCGGATGGCAGCGTGCACGGCAACCTGCGCACCAATGCCGTCGGCGCGAACCTGAATCGCGAGTGGATGGCGCCCGATGCGGCGCGCAGCCCCGAAGTGCTGGTGGTTCGCGATGCGATCCATGCGATCGGTTGCGACATGTTCTTCGACATCCACGGCGACGAGGATCTGCCTTACGTGTTCGTGGCCGGTTCGGAGATGCTGCCGGGCTTTACCGATCGTCAGCGCGAGGAGCAGGACGCGTTCATCGCCGCGTTCAAGCAGGCGAGCCCGGATTTCCAGGACGAATATGGCTATCCGGCCGGCAAGTATCGCGAGGACGCGCTGAAGCTGGCCTCGAAGTACATCGGGCACGCGTTCGGCTGCCTGTCGCTGACGCTCGAAATGCCGTTCAAGGACAACGCCAATCTGCCCGACGAGCGCGTGGGCTGGAACGGCGAGCGCAGCGCATCGCTCGGTGCCTCCATGCTGTTGCCGATTCTCAATCACGTGCAGCGTTTCGCCTGATCGATCGCGTGCACTGAAAGCAAAAGGCCGGAATGTCAAAACATTCCGGCCTTTTTCGTTCGCTGGCGAATCTTGCGCCGCTTACTTCTTCGACGTGGATTTCTTCTTCACAACCTTCTTCGACGCCGTCGACTTCTTGACCGTACTGGCCTTGCGCGTCGATTTGCTGCTGGCCTTGGCTTTCGTCTTCGACTTGACGTTCTTGACGTGCCGGCCGTGGAGGCGCTGCTTCGACGAACTCGCACGCTCGACGCGTGGCTTCGCGGGCGGGACCGGGTCGTTCCAGCCGAACGCGAGCATCTGGCTGCCGACATAGCCGCAGCGGAATTTCAGCGCGGAGGGATCGCCGCCGTTCTGCGGAATGCCGAGCCCTTGAACGGTCACGATATTGTCGACCTTGACGCGCTGCTTGCCTTCGTCGAACGAATCGTTCCAGGGCGTGACCGTGGCATTGTTGGTGTCGAAGGCGCTGGGCGGAAATTCGACGTGGTCGAATGCCGACGAGGTGCTCGCGATGAAGTTGCCGTGAGCGGCGCAATCGGCAACGAGCGGATCGGCGTGCATCTCGGTGATGTACTTGTTGATCAGTTCGGTGCGCTGATCGAGCAGATCGGCAAAGGCGGGGGCGGAAAGCGCAAGCGACAGGCCTGCGACACAGGCTGCCAGCTTGCCGAACACGCCAAAAAGACGCTGGGCGGGGAAGCTGTCCATCAGGAATTTGAGAGTGCGGAGTGAAGACGCCGGGCACGTAAGATGCACGGCGAATGGCAAGAGTTCAATCTTAGCGCAATTTTTTTGACGTGCCGCGATCCATTCAACGTTGAATGCGAAATGTCATGGCGCGAAAATACTTTGGCACATCGCGAGCGTGTCACGCCCGCGGCCCACCGAGCCGGTATCGGCGCACGTCGAATGTGGTGACCCACTCCGGCTTGTAGATCGCGATCAGCGCCGTGGCCATGCCGGTGAACCATGCTTCGCCAAGCGCAAGCAGCAACGTGTTCAGGCTGTAGCCCGCTGGCACGACCAGCGTCGAGCCATCGGCCAGCCCGATCTGCACGCCGGCCGCAGCTGCGGCCACCGCACCGATCGTGACGGCCGGCGCGACGAAGCCCTGACCGACGATGAAGGTCAGCAGGTTGTGCGGCAACCAAGCGGCCGCCGCACGTTGCATCAACGTGGACACGGCGACCGGGAGCGCGCCGTAGACGAGATAGGTGAGGCCAATGCCTTGCCAGGTTGCATCGAAGACGACGGCAGCAATGCCGGTGACCGCGCCCATGGCCACCAGCGCGAGTGTCCAGTCGAACAGGGTGGCGATCAACGTCGCGCCAAGCAGATGCATGACCAGACCGTCGTCGAGCCATGCATTCGATGCCCACAACACGGTGATGGTGGCGATCAAGGCGCACCAGACGTGTTGCAGCGTTGGATCCTTCAGGCGATTGAACGGACGTTTCCACAACGCGAGCGCGAGCAGCAGCCCGGCAGCGATCCAGCTACCGGCAGCGACCCAAAGCGGAAGCGGCGTGTACAGGAAACCCATGGTTTTAATATTACTCGTTGAAGCTAAAAAATGGGAACCGAATCGACGTCCGCCCCGCCGTCAGGTGTTGCGTTTCAGCGTCGCCGGCGCCGGTTCGGCCGCCATCGGCATCGGCGCATTGGGGCCGTCGCAGGTGCTCATCGGATACCTTTTGCGAGGCACATGAGCGCGCAGCGGCGTTACCCCGGGCGCGCCCAGCACCGGCCGCGGAAACCCGTGTGGCTGGGTGGCCAGCACCTCGAGATGCGGCGGCAGCCAGCCATTGTAGATGGCGACGGCGGCGGCGCGGTTGGCCGCGCCGAGTTGCTGGAAAATACTGGCCAGATGGATCTTGACGGTGCCCTCGCTGATACCGAGCGTGCGCGCGATCATCTTGTTGGTATTGCCCATATGGACGAAGCGCATGATCTGCGCTTGCCGCGGAGACAGCGTGCCGACCGTCGGCCGCCGGCGCAGTGGGATACGGTTGACGATATGCGCGGTACGGGCGCCGTCGACCTGTGTTCCGATCAGGTCGAGCGCTCCGGGCGGGACGTAGTAACCGCCGAGCAACACCATTTCAAACGCGCGTATCACCAGATGCGAGCCCATGTTGCGCGGCACCAGCCCTTGTGCGCCCGTGGCGAATTGTTCTCGCGCCGCCTCGCGCGATGTCGCATCGATCAGCACGGCCACGGGTGTCGGCGCGCACGTATCGCAGAGCGCGCGAAGATCGGCGAGGCGCACCCCCTGCGGCGCATCGACGACGATCATGTCGAAGCTGCCTTGCTTGACCAGACGCATGGCTTGCCGCCAATCCCTCGCGTCGCTGTAACCGCTTCGTCGATCGATCTGCCGCAGCAATGCCTTCAAGCCGTCGCGGCGTTCCGCATCTGGACTCAACACCATGAATCTCATCTCTGCCTCCTTGTTCGCGTTATCGAGGGATGACGATGTATCGTCCCGGTCATCATGACAAAACGCCGGGGTCGTGTCGGCCTAGCTGAAAGTCATAGGAAGAAGCGCAAGTATGTAAAAAAAGAGCCGCCCAATTGGCGGCTCTTTGTCACGGCACGGAGCGGTGAGGCGTTGTCGGCTCAATGAAAGTGCGGTTGGGCCGGTGATGCATCTTCCGGCATTTCGGCGTGGACAATTTCGCCGAGCGGGTCGGCATAGAGCGGAACGCCGCAGTCGTCGCAGTACTCCGGCTCGAAGCGGCCGGCATGTCGGCGGATGTCGGTGACGCCCGTTTCCTTGAGCAGCGAGACGATTTCCTCGAGCGGCCCGTCCATCGGCGTATCCGCGTCGATCATCGTGTCTTCGGCCGCGAGGTCGCCATTCTCGCGGCCGTAAAGCGGCCACACCACGCCGTAGATCACGTCGTTGCTGCCGCGGCGCGTGAAACCGATTCGGTATTCGTCGATGCGCCGCTCGCCGAAACCGGCAACCACGGCGCGCAGTTCCTGCGGTGCGGCACCGATCGTGTCGAACAGATAACGGATTGCGGTGCGAACGGTGTGCGGGCGCACGCGCTCGTCGGCGTCGCGGCAGGCCGAGTAGTAGGCGTCGGGCAGCAGGCATTCGAATTCGCAGCCCGGCAACGCGGCGGACAGATTGGCGCCGCCCTGGCTCGTCCATTGTTCGAGGCATTGGCTGCGCTCGATGCGCGCGCCCTGATCTTCTTCCTGCCAGCGGAACATGGCCGCGCCGGCGGGCGCGGCGACGACGGCGAGCAGAAAGCGCGGGTCGGCGAGGATCGGAGACGTCTCGGGCAGGTCGCCGAAGTTGATGCGCGGCGTCTGCCCGGCCAACGCGGCTTGCGCCAATTGCTGCGTGAGGCGGTAGGCCTCGACGTGATGGCGCGGCAACTGATCGATGCTGTAGAGGAACGGCGCGAGCGCGACGTGCGTTTGTTCCGCCAGCACATGCGCTTGCAGATGCGTGCGCAGCACATCGGCGATTTCCGTCTTGAGCGGGCCGGACGGAATCATGTAGCGCGTCCAGGCGAGAATCGGTATCGCGACGAGCAGTGCCTCGTGCGTTTGCCCTTCGTGTTCGAGCAGCAGCGATTCGCTGTGCGTTTCGGCCATGTCGGCGAGCGCGCCGTAGGCGTCCGGGTGATTCTGTTGCAGATGGTCGAGCGCGGCGTCGAGGGTCGTTTGATTGCCGTTGCGGATCACCTTGGTGAGCAGCGCGTCGAGCTTCGCTTCCCAGAACCGGTCTTCAACGCGGCTGCCGGACGCGAACAGCGCGAGCGACAGGCCGACCAGTTTGTCGGCATCGGGGGGAAGGCGTTTGGCGGTTCGCTGGCGCATAGATCTCGATCAATTAGAGTGGGTGCGATGAACCTGCCATTTTAGTCCGTTCCTGCCGGATGCTGCGGTTCGCACGAACGAGCGTGCGTTCGTGCGTAGGCATGAGGCGGTAGGGAGCGGTATTGTCGATGAGCGAATTCGAAGCATGCAAAAAAATTGCTCGAACCCTCTTGCGCGATTGGGAAAGCTTCCTTAGAATTCGGCCTCTCTCGCGGTGACGGAAACGCAGAACGGGAGGGGAAGCAAGGCAGGACAAGGGAAGCGCCGAGTTGCTGGCAGCATCCTTGAACTGATGAAGAACTCGATCGATGCAGTATGTTGATCGAAGCGCTGAAAAAAGTAGTTGACGCGCTTCAAAATGTTCTTCATAATCTCGCTTCTCTGCTGCTGAAAACGCAGCGCCGAAACGAAGCCAAGCTTCTCTCGGAAATGCTCTTTAAAAA
>NZ_JAAGPF010000182.1 GCF_017104645.1 Burkholderia sp. Ac-20379 | reverse complement strand
AGCGAGGGGGGTCGCAGTGTCTGAACGAAGTGAGGGTGGAGCGGGTGGGAGCAGCGAGCCAACGCGAGGTAGAGCGCGTGTGGCGGGACGGTAGCGGTGGATGTGTGGGTCGGGTCGGACAGCAGATAGGCGTCGGTGAGGCCGGCAGGGGCTGGGGCGGAGATGATTACGGAGAGAGAATATGCTGTGTTGGAGCCGCGAGGGGCAAGACGTTTTGATTTTTTTTTTTTTTTAATCATACGGCGACACCCGAGATCTACACTGCCACCA
>NZ_JAAGPF010000181.1 GCF_017104645.1 Burkholderia sp. Ac-20379 | reverse complement strand
GCGCGTCGAGGCCGCCTTGCGGGGGGCTATCCGTGCGCTGCATCGTGGCTTCGATTCTCGTTGACGCGCGTCGCGGGCAGCTTGCCGCCCGCTTGCAAGGCCGCGTGCGTGCCGCGATTCCCGTGCCGCATCGTCGCCCCGATGTTCATTGGCTCGGCTCGCCGCGCAGCTTGCGGCCCTGTTCGCGCACCTGCGCGAGCGTCGCCGACGGCGTGCTCGCTTCCTGCGGCACGCGGATCTCGATCAGCGCGGGCAGATTGGCGGCCAGCGCGCGTTCGAGCGCCGGCGCGAATTCCGCCGTGGCCAGCACCGTCTCGCCGTGCGCGCCGAACGCCCGCGCATAGGCGGCGAAATCGGGGTTGGTCAGGCCGGTGCCGTGCACGCGCCCCGGGTAATGGCGCTCCTGATGCATGCGGATCGTGCCGAAGTGCTGGTTGTTGACCACGATCACCACGATGTTCAGCCCGTACTGCATCGCCGTGGCGAGTTCGTGGCCGGCCATCATGAAGCAGCCGTCGCCGGCCAGCGCCACGGCGATCCGTTGCGGATACAGCGCCTTCGCGGCGAGCGCGGCCGGCACGCCGTAGCCCATCGCGCCGTTGGTCGGCGCCAGTTGCGAGCGGAACGCGCGATACGGGTAATGGCGATGCAGCCAGGTCGCGTAGTTGCCCGCGCCGTTGCTGACGATCGCGTCGTGCGGCAGGCGCTCGCGCAACTGCTGCATGATCTCGCCCAGTTGCACGTCGCCCGGCATCGGCAGCGGCGCGCGCCACGCGTCGTAGGCCGCGTGCGCCTCGGTGGCGCTGCCGGCCCAGGCCGTCACCTCGGGCGACGCGAGCGCGGCCAGCCGCGCCGCGATTTCGGGCATGCCCGACACGATCGGCAGATCCGCCGCGTACACCCGGCCCAGTTCCTCCGCGCCCTGATGCACGTGGATCAGCGTCTGCCGCGTCTTGGGAATGTCGAGCAGCGTGTAGCCGCCGGTGGTGGCCTCGCCGAGCCGCGGGCCGATCGCGAGCAGCAGGTCCGCCTCGCGGATCCGCCTGCCGAGCGCCGGGTTGATGCCGAGCCCGACATCGCCCGCGTAGAGCGGATGCGCGTTGTCGAACGTGTCCTGATAGCGGAACGCGCAGGCCACCGGCAGTTGCCAGGCTTCGGCGAAGCGGCGCAGGTCGGCGCAGGCGTCGCGCGTCCAGCCGCTGCCGCCGACGATCGCGAGCGGCCGTTCGGCGCGCGCGAGCCGCTCGCGCAGTTCATCCATTTGCGCATCGGACGGCGCGGCCGCGATCCGCTTCGCGGCCGGCAGCACCGGCTGCGGCGCGCACGGATCGGACAGCAGATCCTCGGGCAGCGCCAGCACCACCGGGCCGGGTCGGCCCGCGGTGGCGACATGGAACGCCTGGCTCAGATATTCGGGGATACGGCGCGCGTCGTCGATCTGCGCGACCCACTTCGCCATCTCGCCGAACATGCGGCGGTAGTCGATTTCCTGGAACGCCTCGCGATCGAGGTGCTCGCGCGCGCATTGGCCGACGAACAGGATCATCGGCGTCGAATCCTGGAACGCGGTGTGCACGCCGATCGACGCATGCGCCGCGCCCGGCCCGCGCGTGACGAACGCGATGCCGGGCCGGCCCGTCAGCTTGCCGGTGGCCTCCGCCATGTTCGCGGCGGCGGCCTCGTGGCGGCAGACGATCGTGTCGATGCGGGCGGTTTCGTCGCCGAGCGCGTCGAGCACGGCGAGGAAGCTTTCGCCGGGCACGCAGAACACGCGCTCGACATGGTTGGCCAGCAGGGCGTCGACGAGCAGTCGCGCGCCGTTGACGCTGGCGGGGGCGGCGGAATCCGGGGTGGACGGCATGGGCTGCGGGCTCCCTCTCGGTGGCGAGGGGGATAGCTTACGCCGGATGGGAA
This sequence comes from Burkholderia sp. Ac-20379, assembly GCF_017104645.1. GTDB lineage: Bacteria > Pseudomonadota > Gammaproteobacteria > Burkholderiales > Burkholderiaceae > Burkholderia. The sequence goes on along the minus strand of NZ_JAAGPF010000181.1, from coordinate 12,526 downwards.
CAACGCGGGCGGGATGGAAGCGCAGGCGCGGCGGCGGTGCGCCGCGCCTGCGGTCACGGCAGGATCAGCACTCGACGATATTGACCGCCAGCCCGCCGCGCGAGGTTTCCTTGTACTTGGTCTTCATGTCGGCGCCGGTTTCGCGCATCGTCTTGATGACCGAATCGAGCGACACGTAATGGCTGCCGTCGCCGCGCAGCGCCATGCGGGCCGCGTTGACGGCCTTCACCGACGCCATCGCGTTGCGCTCGATGCACGGAATCTGCACCATCCCGCCGACCGGGTCGCAGGTCAGGCCGAGGTTGTGCTCCATGCCGATCTCGGCCGCGTTCTCGACCTGGCGCGGCGTGCCGCCCAGCACGGCGGCCAGCGCGCCGGCCGCCATCGAGCAGGCCACGCCCACTTCGCCCTGGCAGCCCACTTCCGCACCCGAGATCGACGCGTTGAGCTTGTAGAGGATGCCGATCGCGGCGGCCGTCATCAGGAAGTCGATGATGCCCTGCTCGTTCGCGCCCGGCACGAAGCGCGCGTAATAGTGCAGCACCGCCGGGATGATGCCGGCCGCGCCGTTGGTGGGCGCCGTGACCACGCGCCCGCCGGCGGCGTTTTCCTCATTGACGGCGATCGCGTAGAGGTTGATCCAGTCGACCATCGACAGCGGATCGCGCAGCGCCTGCTCGGGGTTGCCGCTCAGCGTGCGATAGAGCTGCGGCGCGCGGCGCTTGACCTGGAACGGGCCGGGCAGCGTGCCTTCGGCGTCGGGGTTGCCGATCCCGCAGCCGCGCGACACGCACGACTGCATCACGTCCCAGATCTTCAGCAGGCCGGCGCGCGTGGTGGCCTCGTCGTTCCAGGCGCGCTCGTTGTCCCACATCAGTTGCGCGATCGACTTGCCGGTGGAGGCGGTCAGCGCCAGCAACTCGGCGCCGCTGCTGAACGGATAGGGCATCTGCTCGGCCGCGTTCAGCACCTTGGTGTTCGGCGCGCCGGCCGTCACCACGAAGCCGCCGCCAACCGACAGGTAGGTGGTTTCGCGCAGCGTTTCGCCGGCCGCGTCGCGCGCGCGCAGCGTCATCGCGTTCGGATGCTCGGGCAGCGCCTGGCGATAGAAGCCGATCTGCTCCTTGATCGAGAACGGCACCGGGTGGCGGCCCAGCAGCGACAGCGATTTCGTGTCGCGCACGGCGGCCAGCCGCGCGTCGATGGTGTCGGGATCGACCGTGTCGGGCGCATCGCCCATCAGGCCGAGCATCACGCCGCGGTCGGTGCCGTGGCCCTTGCCGGTCGCGCCGAGCGAGCCGTACAGATCGACGCGCACGGCGGCCGTGCGTTCGAGCAGCGCGTCGCGCTCCAGCCCCTGGACGAACATCAGCGCGGCGCGCATCGGTCCGACCGTATGCGAGCTGGACGGGCCTATCCCGATTTTGAAGAGATCGAACACGCTGACTGCCATGGGGAATTCCTGTAATGCGGGTGGGTTAACGTGCCGGCAATGGCAGGCACGCGGCCAGCCACGCGGGCGGCTGCGGCGACAGCAATTGCGCGACGCTGTTGTAGCGGCCGTCGAGACGGGCCGCGAGGTGGAACAGTTCGGCGGCGTTCTTCGGCGCCCACGGCCCCGAGTAGCCGGGCAGGCCGGCCTCGCGGCGTTTGGCGTCGAACGGCACCGTGGAGTTCACGAATTCTTCGTGGGTTTTCTCGCCGCGTGCGTACGGCACGAGCCAGTCGAGCGCGGCCTGCAGCGTCGCGCCGTTCGCGCCGCGCTCGCCGAGCCAGTTGCGGTTGAAGCGGCGTGCGGCCAGCGCGGCCGTGACGAGCGGCTGCAGGTCGTAGACGGTGTAATGGAGCGCGTCGCGCTCCTCGAAATCGATGGTGGTGCCGTCGGGCTTGATGTTGTCGGCCAGATGCTCGACGAACAGGCGCTGCGCGGCGTTCATCATCTTGCGGTCGCCGAGCGTGAACGCGGCCAGCGCGATCAGCTTGATCCGGTGGCTCTGCCAGTTGTTGCGCCATACACCGGTGAGCGGGCGCGGCTGCGCCTCGATCTGCGCGACGTAGCCGGCACCGAGCTTGGCGATGAAGGCCGACGCGGCGTTGCGCGTCTTCACCGGCAGCGTGCTCGCCGTCATGTCGTACGCGACGATCAGGCTCTCGAAGCGGGTTTCGTCGATCGGATTGAAATCCGGCTCGTAGGTGGTGGCCCACGCGAGCAGGAAACGGCTCACGAACGCGAGATAGGCCGGCTTGTTGGTGACGCGCCAGGCCAGCGCCGCGTCGCGCATGCGTTCCATGTCGTCGAGCGCGGCCTGGCTTTGATCGCGGATGCCCTCATGGGGCAGCAGCCCTTCGGTGTGCAGGTGCTGCATGGCTTTCGGCGCATCGTTCAGGTGCGCGTCGACGCTGCGGATCAGCGCCTGGATGCCCGGCTCGGCGGACGTCGATTCGTTGCTCTGCAGCGCGGGCGCGGCGCAGAAATTCATGGCCGCCCGGGCGGGCGACGCGCCGGCCGACGCGGCGAACGCGACGCAGGCCGCGACGGCCGGTGCGAACGCCCGCCAGCGAGGCCGCGCGGCGGCCCCCACGCGATGAACGGCCGTGTTGTCCGGAAACACCTTGCGCACCATGCGGAACTCCTCGTTTGGCTGGATGGCGGTGTGTGATGGTAGCCGGACTTGGTAACGAACGCGACCGCGCGCCGCCGCGCCTGCCGGCCCGAAGGCGGAGGCAGGCGCGGCGGCGCGGTGCATGGCGGACGGCGAAAGGAACGTCAGGCGTTCGCTCAGGCGTAGTCGGACATCGGCACGCAGGCGCAGAACAGGTTCCGGTCGCCGTAGACGTTGTCGGCGCGGCCGACCGGCGGCCAGTACTTGCTGCCGGCGGCCAGCGACGCCACCGGGAACGCGGCCTGCTCGCGCGAGTAGGCGTGGTGCCATTCGTTCGCGGTGACCACCGCGGCCGTGTGCGGCGCGTGGCGCAGCGGGTTGTCCTCGCGATCGGCGCGGCCTGCCTCGACGGCGCGGATTTCCTCGCGGATCGCGACCATCGCGTCGATGAAGCGGTCGAGTTCCTCCTGCGATTCCGATTCGGTCGGCTCGACCATCAGCGTGCCCGGCACCGGGAAGCTCATGGTCGGCGCGTGGAAGCCGTAATCCATCAGGCGCTTGGCCACGTCGTCCACCGTGATGCCGCTCGATTCCTTGATCGGGCGCAAGTCGAGAATGCACTCGTGCGCGACCAGGCCGCCGGGGCCCGAATACAGCACCGGGTAATGCGGCGCGAGGCGGCGCGCGATGTAGTTGGCGTTGAGGATCGCCACTTCGGTGGCGGCCGTCAGGTTGCGCGCGCCCATCATCGCGATGTACATCCACGAGATCGGCAGGATCGAGGCCGAGCCGTACGGCGCGGCCGACACGGCGCCGATGCCGTCGGCGTCGCGTGTGTAGCCGGTCGAGCGCTGGTTCGGCAGGAACTTCGCGAGGTGCGCGCCCACCGCCACCGGGCCGACGCCCGGGCCGCCGCCGCCGTGCGGGATGCAGAACGTCTTGTGCAGGTTCAGGTGCGAGACGTCGCCGCCGAACTGGCCCGGCGCGGTCAGGCCGACCATCGCGTTCATGTTGGCGCCGTCCACGTACACCTGGCCGCCGTGCGCGTGCACGATCTCGCAGATCTCGCGCACGTTCTGCTCGAACACGCCGTGGGTGGACGGGTAGGTGATCATGATCGCGGCCAGGTTGGCCGAATGCTGCTCGGCCTTGGCCTTCAGGTCGGCGATGTCGACGTTGCCCTGCTCGTCGCAGGCCACCACCACCACCTTCATGCCGGCCATGTGCGCCGAGGCCGGGTTGGTGCCGTGCGCCGACGCCGGAATCAGGCAGACGTCGCGATGGCCTTCGCCGCGCGCGGCGTGATAGGCGTCGATGATCAGCAGGCCGGCGTATTCGCCCTGCGAGCCGGCGTTCGGCTGCAGCGACACGGCCGCGTAGCCGGTGGCCGCCACCAGCATCTGTTCGAGCTGGGCGATCATCGTGCGGTAGCCGACGGTTTGATCTTCCGGCGCGAACGGGTGGATCTGGCCGAATTCGGGCCAGGTGACCGGCAGCATTTCGGATGTGGCGTTCAGCTTCATCGTGCACGAGCCGAGCGGGATCATCGAGCGGTCGAGCGCGAGATCCTTGTCCGACAGGCTGCGCAGGTAGCGCAGCATTTCCGTTTCCGAATGATGGCGGTTGAACACCGGGTGCGTCAGGTAGGCGCTGGTGCGTTCGAGGTCGGCCGGCAGCACCGGCGCGCCCGGCAGCGCGGCGTCGAGCTCCTCGACCGACGGCGCGACGGCGCCCGCCACCGTGGCGAACACGGCCAGCAGGTCGGCCAGATCGTTGCGCGTGGTGGTTTCGTCGATCGACACGCCGACGCGCGTCTCGCCGGCGCGGCGCAGGTTGATGCGCCTGGCGCGCGCCGCGTCGTGCAGCGCCGCGGCCTGGGCGCCGGCTTCGACGGTGAGCGTGTCGAAGAACGTTTCATTGACGGGCGCGAAGCCGAGCTGCTTGAGGCCCGCGGCCAGCAGGCCGGCGATGCGGTTCACGCGCAGCGCGATCGTCTTCAGGCCGCGCGGGCCGTGATAGACGGCGTACGAGCTGGCCATGATGGCGAGCAGCGCCTGCGCCGTGCACACGTTGGAGGTGGCCTTCTCGCGGCGGATGTGCTGTTCGCGCGTTTGCAGCGCGAGGCGCAGCGCGGGCTTGCCTTGCGCGTCGACGCTCACGCCGACGAGGCGGCCCGGCATCTGGCGCTTGAATTCGTCGCGCACCGCGAGGTACGCGGCGTGCGGGCCGCCGAAGCCGACCGGCACGCCGAAGCGTTGCGTGTTGCCGACTGCCACGTCCGCGCCCCATTCGCCCGGCGGCGTCAGCACCGTCAGCGCGAGCAGGTCGGCCGCCGCCACCACGTGGCCGCCGGCCGCGTGCACGGCCTCGGTCAGCGCGCGGTAGTCGCGCACGTCGCCGTCGACGCCCGGGTATTGCAGCAGCACGCCGAACGCGCCGGCTTCGGCGGCCTGCGCGGCCGGGCCGGTGACGATCTCGATGCCGACCGGCACGGCGCGCGTGCGGATCACTTCGAGCGTTTGCGGCAGCACGTCGTCGGCCACGAAGAAGCGGTTCGATTGCGGCTTGCCGGTGCGTTGCAGCAGCGTCATCGCCTCGGCGGCGGCGGTGGCTTCGTCGAGCAGCGAGGCGTTCGAGATGGCGAGGCCGGTGAGGTCGGTCACCATTTGCTGGAAGTTCAGCAGCGCTTCCAGGCGGCCTTGCGAGATTTCGGGCTGGTACGGCGTGTAGGCCGTGTACCAGGCCGGATTTTCGAGCACGTTACGCAGGATCACGGCCGGCGTATGCGCGTTGTAGTAGCCCTGGCCGATGAAGGTCCGGAACACCTGGTTCTGATCCGCGAGCTCGCGCAGCGCCGCGAGCGCTTCCGCCTCGCTTTTCGGCTGCGTGAACGGCCCGAGCGGCAGCGTCTCGTCGCGGCGGATCGCGGCGGGAATCACCGCCTCCATCAACGCCGCGCGCGATGCGAAGCCGAGCGTGTCGAGCATGGCCTGCTGGCTGGCGGCGTCGGGGCCGATGTGGCGTTCGGCGAACGCATCGTGCGTTTCGAGCGCGGCGAGCGAGAGGGGCGTGCGGTTCATCAGATGATCCGGGTGGTCGAGCTTCATGGCATTCCTGCGGGTTGCGGCGCGCGCCGGAGCCGGGCGCGCCGCGCGGGTCGTAAAACGCTTAGTCGATCAGCTTGGTGTACGCGGCTGCGTCGATCAGCTTGTCGGTGCTCGCGCCGGGGGCGAGCTTGATCTTGAAGAGCCAGGCGTCGTAGGCGTCTTCGTTGACCGATTCCGGCGTGTCGACCACGTCGGCGTTGACCTCGACGATCTCGCCCGACACCGGCGAGTAGATGTCGGAGGCGGCCTTGACCGATTCGACGACGCCGACGGCGTCGCCTTCCTTGAACTGCTTGCCGACTTGCGGCAATTCGAGGAAGACGATGTCGCCGAGCGTGCTCTGCGCGTGGTCGGTGATGCCGACCGTCAGCGTGCCGTCAGCCTCGGTGCGGATCCATTCGTGTTCGTCGGTGTATTTCAGATCGGCCGGGACGTTGCTCATCGGATGCTCCTGATTGTGGTGTGCGTTGAAGTTCGCCGTGCGCGCGGGAGGGGGCCGTCAGACGGCCAGCACCTTGCCGTTGCGCACGAACGGGAGTTTTACCACGCGCGCGGGAAGGTTTTTGTCCCGGATTTGCACCTGCACCGCATCGCCTGCCGATACGCCGGCCGGCACGCGCGCGAACGCGATCGATTCCTGCATGGACGGCGAGAAGGTGCCGCTCGTGATCTCGCCTTCGCCGTGCGCGGTGACGACTTTCTGATGGGCGCGCAGCACGCCGCCGGCCTTGCCGTTCTCCTTCAGCAGGATCAGGCCGACGAAGGCGGCGCGCTGGCCGTTCGCCTCGAGCGCGGCGCGGCCGACGAAATCGCGCGGCGCGGCGAGATCGACCGTCCAGGCCAGGCCCGCGTCGAGCGGCGAGACGGTGTCGTCCATGTCCTGGCCGTAGAGGTTCATGCCGGCTTCGAGGCGCAGCGTGTCGCGCGCGCCGAGGCCGGCCGGGCGCACGCCCTGGGCGATCAGCGCGTTCCACAGCGCATCGACGTGGCTGGCCGGGACGATGATCTCGAAGCCGTCCTCGCCCGTGTAGCCGGTGCGCGCGACGGTCAGATCGCCGAACGGCGTGCCGGCCACCTGCGCGGCGTTGAACGGCTTCAGTTCGCTGGTGGCGGCGCGGGCCGACGGGATCGTGTCCCAGGCCTTGGCGCGCGCGTTCGGGCCCTGCACGGCGACGATCGCCAGCTCGCGGCGCGGCGCGATCTCGAGGCCGAAGCCGCCTTCGGCGTTCAGTTTCGCGAACCAGGCGAGATCCTTCTCGGCCGTGCCGGCGTTGACCACCACGCGGAAGAAGTTTTCGGTGAAGTAGTAGACGATCAGGTCGTCGATCACGCCGCCTTCCGGGTTCAGCAGGCACGAATAGAGCGCCTTGCCCGGGGTTTGCAGCTTGCCGACGTGGTTGGCGATCGCGTGCTCGAAGAACGCGCGCACGCGCTCGCCGCGGAAATCGACGACGCACATGTGCGACACGTCGAACATGCCCGCGTCGGTGCGCACGGCGCGGTGCTCGTCGAGCTGGGAGCCGTAGTTCACGGGCATGTCCCAGCCGCCGAAATCGACCATGCGGGCGTTCAGCGCGCAATGCGCGGCGTGGAGCGGGGTGTGTTTGAGTGCGGTCATCGGGGCCTCGGGGTTCCGTCCGCGCGGGTGCGCGAGCGTGACTACGATCTGGCAATTCGCGGGATTCGCGGGCGGTACGACGCCTGTGAATCCTTGCCAAGCCCCTCTGTCCTCGATACCTGAGAGATTGCGCCGCCGTGACCGGCCTGCGCGCGCCCCTTCGGTGGGCAGCCTGCCGGTGCGTTCGCACGGGCTACTGCCGCTCTCCAGAGTACGAAACGCGATGCGCCGCAGTGGCGGCGCACGTTGTTTCGACGCGGTCGGTCCTTTTGCCTGAGAGTTTGCGGGTGTGCCCCTTCGGCGGTGCGGCGAGCCCGATATGACAGGCTCGCTGCACGCTCTCCCGACGCGTGCGGCGAATGTACGCGAGGCAAAACGGCTTGTCAATTTGCGCAAATTCATGTCGCCTGGCGACAGGCGGATGTCGCACGGATGCGTGGCGAGGCTGGGGATAAACCGGTGGACAAGGTGTGGAGCGGCAGGGGGTAACTGCCTGCCGGGCTGTGGGCAAGCGTGTGGATGACTGCGTGGACAAGCCCGGGATTTGCTTGGGATAAGCGGTGGACAGCCGGTGGACAAGCGCGGGTGAATCGCGGGATAAGCCGGTGGATAACCGCGTGGAAAAGGGGCGGGAGAACTGTGGGATAACCGGCGGACAAGTGCCCGATGGCGGTGGACAAGCCTTGGGATAACCGGTGGACGGGCGGGGGATAAAGCGGGGTAAGCGGCAGGGGATGTCGCGCAAGGCCGCGCCGGGGCGGCTTGCGGGAGAAAACGGAAAGGGAACAGGCAGGGCGGCGCGGGCGCGTCGCCCGCCCGCTGCCGCTTACACGCCGATCGCGCGTGCGGCCGTATCGAGTTCCTGGTTCAGCACGCGCTGCTCGTCGGCGGTCAGGCCGCCGCCGTGCTGGGCGCTCATGTCGTTCGCTTCCTGGCGGATCACGTCGAGCCGGCGATGCAGCGCACGGCCTTGCGGGGGCGGATAGGCGCCGCCCGTCACGCGCAGGTCGATGCGGTTGCCGAGCGCGTCGATGCGGTCGACGATGCCGTTCATGCGCTCGACGCCGATCGGCGGCGGCGCCGGTTGCGGCGGAGGCGGCAGCGTCGGTTGGACGGGAGCCGGTTGAGCGGGGCGCGGACGCGGCGTCCATCGCTTCGGCGGCGGCGTGACGACGCACGCGGCCAGCGAGGCGACGAGGGCGGCGCCGAGGGCCGTACGGATCAACCGTTGCATGAATCGTTCTCCTTGTGGCGGATCGGTGAGGCAAATGCGGATGCGGCGTGCCGAAAACGAAGCCGGCCCTCGCGGGGCCGGCCGTTTGAAGCACGATTGAGACTATTCCTAAGTCAGTTCGGGTTCCCGAGACTTTTGTAACGGTTTGTACCCGTGGGCCTGCACGGCCGCGACCTCGGCGTTTGCGGCGGGGTCAGAACGGCTCGCGCACGAACGGCAGGCGGCGGCCTTCGCGTTCGCTGCGCGCGGCCAGTTCGATGATCGCCATCACGTCCACGGCGTCCTGCGCCGCCACCGGGAACGGCGCGCGATCGTGGATCGACGCCGCCAGCGCGCGATAGAACTCGGCGTACTGGCCGTCGAGCGTGGGCACCGGGCGCTCCGTTTCGACGTCGCCGTCGAGCAGATGCAGCACGCCGGGGGGATTGCCGCCGCCGAATTCGACATCGTCGGGCGTCAGGCCGGCCTTGAGCTGATCCTCCTGCGTGTCCAGCCCGAACTTCTGATAGCCGCCGCGCGTGCCGAGCACGGTGAAGCGCGCCGGCTCGATCGCCGAGAGCGCGCTCGCGTGCAGCGCCACTTCCCTGTCCGGATAGCCGAGCACCAGATGGATCAGATCGGCGGCCTCCGAGCCGTCGCGGCGCGCGCGCACCGTTGCGCTGACCGTGTCGGGCGCGCCGAACAGCGCGAGCGCCTGGTCGATCAGGTGCGGGCCGAGGTCGAACAGCAGGCCGCCGCCGCGCGTCGCATCCTCGCGCCAGCGCTGGCGGATCTGCGGGCGGAAGCGGTCGAAGTGCGATTCGAACCAGGTGATGCGGCCCAGTTCGCCGCTCGCGACGAGCTGACGAACGGTGAGGAAATCGCCGTCCCAGCGGCGGTTGTGGAACGGCGCGAACACCAGGGCGCGATCGGCGGCGAGCCGCGCCAGCGTGCGCGCTTCGGCCGAGGTGAGCGTGACCGGCTTGTCGACCACCACGTGCTTGCCCGCTTCGAGCGTGCGGCGGGCCAGATCGAAGTGGGTGTCGTTCGGCGTGGCGATCACCACGCATTCCACCTCGCCGTGCGCCAGCAGCGCGTCGAAATCGGCGACCACGGCCGCCTGCGGATAGGCGGCGCGCGCCTTCTCGGGCTGCCCGGTGGCGATCGCCGTGACCGCGGTGCGGCCGCTGTGCGCGATCACGGGCGCGTGGAACGTCTCCCCGGCGAAACCGAAACCCATCAGACCAACTTTCAGCAAAGAAGCCATAAGCGAATCCTGTCAGCGAGCGAGTTCAAACGAGCGGCTATTGTGGCACGGCGAAGCGGGGCGCGAACATGGCCGCACGCCGGACGGCCGGCTGCCCGGTGTCGTGTCCGGCCCCATTTCGGCCCTATTTCGGCGTCACGATCGGCGCGCGGGCGGCGTGTTAACATGCGGCCTCCCGCGTCCGTCGTATTCCGATCCGCGCCGCCTCCGGCGGCGCGCACCGCGCCCTGTTCGAAGGCGCGGCGGCGGCGCCGCCATCCGCATTTCCAGCCCGTCAGTCACCATGTCCGCAGGTCTCAATGCCGCTCAAAGCGAAGCGGTGCGCTATCTCGACGGCCCCTGTCTCGTGCTCGCCGGCGCCGGCAGCGGCAAGACGCGGGTGATCACCCAGAAGATCGCCCATCTGATCGAGAACAAGGGGTTCGAGCCGCGTCACATCGCGGCCGTCACGTTCACCAACAAGGCCGCCGCCGAAATGCGCGAGCGCGTCGGCAAGCTGCTCGAGGGCAAGACGCTGACCACGCCCGGCAAGGAAGGCCGCAAGGTGCCGGTGAACCAGCTCACGGTGTGCACGTTCCACTCGCTGGGCGTGCAGATCCTGCGGCAGGAAGCCGAGCACGTGGGCCTCAAGCCGCAGTTCTCGATCATGGATTCGGACGACTGCTTCGGCATGGTGCAGGAGCAGCTCGGCACCACCGACAAGGGCCTGATCCGCAAGATCCAGAACATCATCTCGTTGTGGAAGAACGGCCTCGTCACGCCCGAGGAAGCGCTCGCGATCGCCGCGAACGAGGACGAGCAGCAGGCCGCGCTCGTCTACCGCAACTACGTGGCGACGCTGCACGCCTATCAGGCCGTCGATTTCGACGACCTGATCCGGCTGCCGGCCGAGCTGTTCGAGCGCAACGAGCAGGTGCGCGAGCGCTGGCAGAACAAGCTGCGCTACCTGCTGATCGACGAATACCAGGACACCAACGCCTGCCAGTACACGCTGCTCAAGCTGCTGGCCGGCCCGCGCGCCGCGTTCACGGCGGTGGGCGACGACGACCAGGCGATCTACGGCTGGCGCGGCGCGACGCTCGAGAACCTGGCCCAGCTCGGCAAGGATTTCCCGAAGCTGCACCTCGTGAAGCTCGAGCAGAACTACCGTTCGACGGTGCGGATCCTGACCGCCGCGAACAACGTGATCGCCAACAACCCGAAGCTGTTCGAGAAGAAGCTGTGGTCCGAGCACGGCATGGGCGACACGATCACCGTCACGCCGTGCAACGACGAGGAGCACGAGGCGGAATCGGTCGTGTTCCGGCTGTCCGCGCACAAGTTCGAGCGGCGCACGCAGTTCCGCGATTACGCGATCCTGTACCGCGGCAACTTCCAGGCGCGGATCTTCGAGCAGGTGCTGCGCCGCGAGCGGATTCCGTACGTGCTGTCGGGCGGCCAGTCGTTCTTCGACAAGGCCGAGATCAAGGATCTGTGCGCCTACCTGCGCCTGATCGCCAACGCCGACGACGATCCCGCGTTCATCCGCGCCGTCACCACGCCGCGCCGCGGCATCGGCAACACCACGCTGGAAGCGCTCGGCTCGTTCGCGGGGCAGGCCAAGGTGTCGCTGTTCGAGGCCGTGTACATGGGCGGCATCGAGGCGCGGCTGTCGGCGCGGCAGGTCGAACCGCTGCGGATGTTCTGCGACTTCATCCAGCGCCTGACCGAACGCGCCGACACCGATCCGGCCACCACCGTGCTCGACGACATGATGGAGGCGATCCACTACGAGGCCTATCTGTACGACGCGTTCGACGAGCGCCAGGCGCAGTCGAAGTGGCAGAACGTGCTCGAATTCCTCGAATGGCTCAAGCGCAAGGGCACCAAGCCCGAAACCGAGGCCGTCGACGGCGAGTCCGAGGGCTTCCACAACGCGGACGGGCTCGCCGACACCGGCAAGAACCTGCTCGGCCTGATCCAGACCGTCGCGCTGATGTCGATGCTCGAAGGCAAGGAAGACGATCCCGACGCGGTGCGGCTGTCCACCGTGCACGCGTCGAAGGGGCTCGAATATCCGCACGTGTTCCTGGTGGGCGTCGAGGAAGGCGTGATGCCGCACCGCGGCAGCTCCGAGGACGACGCCATCGACGACGAGCGCATCGAGGAAGAGCGCCGGCTCATGTACGTGGCGATCACGCGCGCGCAGCGCAGCCTGCATCTGAACTGGTGCAAGAAGCGCAAGCGGGCGCGCGAAACGGTGGTGTGCGAGCAGTCGCGCTTCATCGCCGAAATGGGGCTGGACGAAGCGCCGCCGCCCACCCCCGAGGAAGCGCCGATGACGCCGAAGGATCGGCTGGCGAGCCTGAAGGCGCTGCTGCAGAAGTAAGCGCCGGCTGCGCGCCGCCATGACGATGGCCCGTGCCGCGGATCGCGGACACGGGCCATTTTCGTTGCGGCGTTGCCGCGCTGCTTCGGTTCCGCTTATTTCGCGGCGCCGACCATGTAATCGACGGCCGCCTTGACGTCGGCGTCGGGCGCGTTCGAGCCGCCCTTCGGCGGCATCGCGCCCTTGCCGTGCAGCGCGTAGTTGTAGACGGTATCCATCGGGTCTTTCAGGCGCGGCGCCCAGTCGTCCTTGTTGCCGAACTTCGGCGCGCCCAGCACGCCGGCCGCGTGGCAGGCCACGCACACCGAATCGTAGAGCGCCTTGCCCGCGCCCGCGCCGCCGGCCGGCGA
>NZ_JAAGPF010000180.1 GCF_017104645.1 Burkholderia sp. Ac-20379 | reverse complement strand
TAGCGCGCGGCCAGCAGGTTCGGGTCGTCGGCGCGCGCGTCGGGCCAGGCCGCGGCCACGCTCGACGGCTCGCGCACGCCGATCGACAGCCGGTAGCCGCGCCGCCGCAGCTCGTCGGCGATCGCGAAGCCGATGCCGCGGTTGCCGCCGGAAATCATTGCCACCTTGTTCATCGCGGAATGCCTCCTGTGCCTAGAAACCGGCGTCGATCACGATCTTCGTGCCGTCGGAAAAGCGCGTGAGCCGGAACGCACGCGGATCGACCAGCGGCGTGTCGTTGGCCACCAGGTCGGCCATCAGCCGCCCCGCGCCGGGGCCGATGCCGAAGCCGTGCCCCGAGAAGCCGGTGCCGATGAACACGCCCGGAATCCGCTCGACCGGCGCGATCACGGGAATCGCGTCGGGCGTCACGTCCATGTAGCCGGCCCAGCGCTGCGCGATGCGCGCGCCGCTCAGGTGCGGAAACACGCGCTTGAATTCGGCCAGCCCCGGATCGACGTAGCGCGCGATCGGCTCCGGATCGAGCGTGCGCACGCGCTCGAATTCGGTCGGCCGGTCGAGCGCCCAGCGGCGCGGGCGGCGCAGCTCGTCGAAAAAGCGCTGGCCGATGCCGATCCGCATCGCGCCGCCCTGGCTCTTCAACGCTTCGATGTACTTGAAGAACAGCTTGAACGCGTCGGGCGTGAGGTCGGTCCAGGTGCGAAAGCCGGCCGCGATCGTGTAGCCGCCGTCGTAGCGCTTGCGAAACGCGAAATGTTTGTTGCTGGCGCTGATCTCGGGGCCGCCCGCGAGCGGCTCGGTGCGCATCACGGAGGCGCGCACCAGCAGTTGCGGCAGTTCGATGTCGAGGCTGCCGCAGAAGTAGCGGGTCCACGCGCCGCCCGCCACCACCACGGCCGAGCAGCGGATCGTGCCGTGTTCGGTCACCACCGCGCTGACGCGCCCGCCGCTCGTTTCGATGCCGCGCGCCGCGCACGGCGTGAGGATCGACACGCCGCGCTTGCGCAGCGCGTTGGCGATGGCCGGCGCGGCCTTCTGCGGCTCGGCGCGCGCATCGCTCGGCGTGTACAGGCCGCCCTTGTAGCGCACCGACGAGCCGGGCAGCAGCGCATCGATCTCGGCCGCGCGCACTTCGCGCGTGTCGAACGTGTCGCCGGCCTCGTCGCGCGCGCGGCGCAGCCAGTCGCGATGATCCGCGATGGCCGCTTCGTCCTCCGACATATAGAGGATGCCGCATTGACGGAAGCCGGTATCGGCGCCGATCTTCTCGTCGAGCGTGCGCCAGATCTTCAGGCTCTCGATCGCCAGGTTCAGCTCGCGCGGGTCGCGCCGCGTGACGCGTACCCAGCCCCAGTTGCGGCTCGACTGCTCGCCGGCGATATGGCCTTTCTCGCACAGGGCCACGGACACGCCCTTGTCCGCGAGCGCCAGCGCCGTGCTGACGCCGATGATGCCGCCGCCGATCACCACCACGTCCGCTTGCGCGGGCACTCGGGTATCGCTGGCTACTGTGTCGACTGTCGGTCCCATGTCGGTGTTGGTCTCCTGATGAGCGGAACTAAGGCAAGTGATGGATGAGGTTCAATGACGCGGCACGACGCGCGAAACGGCCGCCGCCACCGCGCGGCGCACGCCGGCCTTGCGGCCCGATTGCGCGTTCGGATTGGCGTGGCGGTTGGTCCAGCGGTCGATATGGTTGATCGCATGCGTGAGCGGCACCGTGATCAGCAGATACACGGCGCCGGCCGCCACCAGCGGCGACAGGTTCGCGGTGTTGACGGCGCTGTTCTGGCCGATCGTGAACAGGTCGCGCTGCGAGGTCAGCAGGCCGAGGAAATACACGAGGCTCGAATCCTTGACGATCGAGATGAACTGGTTCGCGAGCGCCGGCAGGATGCGGCGGATGCCTTGCGGCACGATCACGTAGCGCATCGCGGCCCAGTACGTCATGCCGAGCGCCTGGCACGCGTAAAGCTGGCCGCGCCCGACGCTCTGGATGCCCGAGCGGAAGATCTCGGCGATATAGGCCGACGAGATCAGCGCGAGCGCGACGATCGCGAGCGGATACGGGTTCGGCCCGAACAGCGCCAGCCCGACCGGCGCGAGGCCCTGGCCCACCACGAGGATCACGAGCGCGGCGGGCAGGCCGCGGAACACGTCCACGTAGATGCGCGCCGGCACCGTCAGCCAGCGCGTCGGCGACACCAGCAGCAGCGCGAGAAACAGCCCCGCGACGATCCCGAGCAGCGTCGAGAACACCGACAGCACGAGCGTGTTGACGAGACCGGTGTAGAGCAGCGAAGGCAGCGACGACAGCAGCAACTGCCAGTCGAGAAAGTTCTCGATGAATGCCTGCATGATGGACTCCTCGTGAAAGTGGCGGGGCCGGGTGGGCAGTCAGGCGACGGCGATCAGCCGCCCGTCTTCATGGCGTACGGGGGCAGGCTGGCCGGCGTCGGGTAGGTCGGGTTGAACTGCTTGTAGAGCTTCAGCCAGGTGCCGTCGGCCACCAGCGCCTCGATCGACTTGTTGATCGCCGTCTCGAGCTTGGTGTTGCCCTTGCGGATCGGGAAGCCGGCCGGCAGGTTCACCGCCGAGATGTCGAGCTTGTCCTGCAGCTTCATCTGTGGGTATTTCTCCTGCAGCCCCACCGCCAGCGTCTTGTCGATGAAGAAGCCCTCGATGTACTTCGAGCGCAGTTGCAGGAAGCCGGCGTTCAGGTTCGGGAAGCGCACGATCTGCGCGCCCGGAATGTAGGTATCCGAATAGGTGTCCTCGATGGTGCCCTGGATCACGCCGATCCGCTTGCCCTTCACGGAGGCCACATCGGCGCTGATCGCGCTGCCCGGCAGCGTCGCGACGCTGAGCAGGCCCGTCAGATAGCCTTCGGAGAAATCGACCATCTTCAGGCGGTCGGTGGTGATCGAGATCGAGCCGGCGGCCACGTCGAGCTGGCGGTTCGCCACGCCCGGCAGCATGCCGGCGAAATCCTGCGCGCGGAATTCCGCCTTCAGGCCGAGGCGGGCGGCGATCGCGCGCAGCAGCTCGACGTCGAAGCCCGTCATCTTGCCGTTGTCGACGTACGAATACGGCTTGTTGTTGGCGTCCACGCCGGCGATCAGCTGGCCCGGGCTCAGGGTGCCGTAATCGTCGGCGAAGGCCGGCGCGGCGGCGCCGAGGGACAGGGACAGCGGCACGGCGAAGGCGACGGCACGGAGGAACTGGCGGAAGCGCATGGCGGAACTCCTTCTTCTCGGGGTGAACGCAACGGTGAAACGCGAGGGCAAACAACCAAAACCGAACGGCGGGCCGGATGCGGCCCGGGTCAATGCAGGATGCGCGACAGGAAATCCCGGGCGCGCTCGGAACGGGGCTGCGCGAAGAACGCCTCGCTCGTGTCGTCCTCGACGATCGCGCCGCGATCCATGAACAGGATGCGGTCAGCCACGCGCCGCGCGAAGCCCATCTCGTGGGTCACGCACAGCATCGTCATGCCTTCGCGCGCCAGTTCGGTCATCACGTCGAGCACTTCGTGCACCATCTCGGGATCGAGCGCGGAGGTCGGCTCGTCGAACAGCATCGCGATCGGATCCATCGACAGCGCGCGTGCGATCGCAACGCGCTGTTGCTGGCCGCCGGAAAGCTGCGACGGGAAGCGATCCTCATGCGCATGCAGGCCCACGCGGCGCAGCAGCGTGCGTGCCCGCTCGGCCGCTTCGTCGCGGCGGCGGCGGAGCACCTTGACCTGCGCCAGTTCGAGGTTCTCGCGCACCGTCAGGTGCGGAAACAGTTCGAAGTGCTGAAACACCATGCCGACCGTGGCGCGCAGCGCGCTCAGTTGCGCGGCGCTGCCGCCCACGGTGCGGCCGTCGATCTCGATCTCGCCCTGCTGGATCGATTCCAGCCCGTTGATCGACTTGATCAGCGTGGATTTGCCGGAACCCGACGGGCCGCAGATCACCACCACCTCGCCGCGTGCGATGCTGGCCGAGCAGTCGTCGAGCACGCGGTGTTCGCCATACCATTTCGAGACCTTGCGCAACGTGATCATGGCTCACTCCTGCGAATGCGAACGGAAAAAGGGAATCAGGCGAGGGCGGCGCGCTGGCGGCCGCTCCAGTAATCGTTGAATTCGTACAGCGCCGCGCCCACCGGCACCGCGAGCGGGCGGGCCATCGACGCCGGATCGAGCGGAAAACCGCCCTCGGCGAACGGGCCGGCCTCGGCCGCCGCGCCGACGATGCGCCGCGCGATGCGCTGGCCGAGCCACGTCATCAGCGCCACGCCGTTGCCGTTGCAACCGACCGCGTAGTGGATGCCGTCGGCCTCGCCCAGATGCGCGAGACGGTCGTTGGTCATCGCCACGAAGCCCTTCCAGGCGTGCGTGAGGCGCACGTCGCGCAGCGCGGGCCACAGCGTCGCCAGCTTCGCGTGGAGCCGGCGCGCGGCGTCGCGTTCGTCGAGCTCGCGGATCGCCGGGCGCGAGCCGAACAGGATGCGCGTGCCGTCCGGCGACGGGCGCGTGTAGAACAGGTTGCGTTTCGAATCGCTGACCATCCGGCGGCCCGGATTCAGCACGTCCATCAGGCCCGGCGGCAGCGGCTCGGTGGCGATCTGGTAGCTGGCCACCGGCAGCACGCGGCGCGCGAGGAACGGCAGCAGGTCGCCCGTGTAGCCGTTGGTCGCCACCAGCACGCGGCCGGCCAGGATCGTGCCGCGCGCGGTGTGCACGCGAAAGCGCGCAGGGCCGTTGCCGCCGGTGCGCTCGATCTTCCGCGCGGCGGCGTGCGAGTGCAGCGTCGCGCCGCGGCGGCGCGCCAGCTCGCGCAGCGCGCGGTGGTACTTGGCGGTGTGCAGGCCGCCGTATTCGTCGATCAGGATGCCGCCGTAGTAGTAATCGGTGCCCACCAGCGCGCGCTGTTCGTCGCGCGAGATCACATGCACGGTCACGCCGGTCTTCTCGCGCAGCAGTTCGCCCTGCGCGCGCAGCGTCTCGAAGTGCTGCGCGGTGTAGGCGCCGAAGAAGCGGCCGCTGATGTGCAGATCGGCGTCGAGCCGTTCGCCGGCCACCAGCTGCTTGAGGAAATCGAAGCTCGCGATCGATTCGGCCATCAGCCGTTGCAGGCGCTCGGCCGACACGCCGCGGATCGCGTTGGTCAGCGCGAGCTTCTGGCCGCTCGACACCATGCCGCCGCTGCGCGTGCTGCCGCCCGCGCCCAGTTCCTCGGCATCGATCACCGCCGTGGCGAGGCCGTGGCCCGCCGCTTCGGCCGCCGCCGACAGGCCGCAGTAGCCGCTGCCCACGATCAGCAGATCGACCGAGGCGGGCAGCGCCGAGCGATCCGTCTCGGGTGGCGCGGCGTCCCACCAGTAAGGCGCAATGCGGAACGCGTCATGAAACAGCAGGTCGTCGGGGCGCATCGGATTTCCCGGAGTGCGGAAGTTGGAACCAGTCTAGGTTTGCGCCGAGCATCCGGTCAAATAGCGACAAAAACACCTTCCATTCATTTTTGATATGGCAATCTGATCGGGAATCCGAAGTCTTCGGCATCGGGCCGACGGGAGACGTGGCATGAATCAACGGCAGATCGAGGCGTTCCGGCTGGTGATGTTGCGCGGCTCCATGACGGCCGCCGCCGACGAGATGGGCACCTCGCAGCCGAGCGTGAGCCGGCTGATCTCCGAACTGGAGGCGGCCACCGGGCTGGCGCTGTTCGTGCGGCAGGGCGGGCGGATCCGCGCGACCGATGCGGGCACCGCGTTCTATCACGAGGTCGAGCGCAGCTTCGTCGGGCTGGAGAAGCTGGTGCAGGCCGCGCGCGAGATCGGCGAGCTCGGCAGCGGGCGGCTGCGGCTGGTGGCGGCGCCGGTCATGGCGCTGTCGTTCCTGCCCGGCGTGATCGAGGATTTCCTGGCCGAGCACCCGCGCGTGGCGGTGTCGCTCGAAATGCGCAGCGAAGGCACGATCCAGCGCTGGGCCTCGTCGTCGAATTGCGACATCGGCTTCTCCACCACCACGCCCGACGTGGTCGGCGTGATCAGCACCGATCTGTACCGGCTGCCCGGCCTGTGCGCGCTGCCCGCCGGGCATGCGCTGGCGTCGCGCAAACGCATCGTGGCGGCCGACCTGCGCGGCGAGCGGCTGATCCTGCCGTCGTACGCCGACGATACGCGCGCGGCCGTCGATCGCGTGCTGCGCCAGGGCCGCGTCGATCAGGTGGCGTCGATCGAGACGCCGTACGGCGCGACCATCTGCGCGCTGGTCTCGCGCGGGCTCGGCATCGGCATCGTCAATCCGCTCGCGGTGGAGGACGCCAACCCGGCGCGCATCGTGTTCCGGCCGTTCTCGCAGGACATCGTGTTTCGCGGCTTCACGGTGTGCCCGGAGTGGCAGCAGGAGAAGCCGGTGGTGCGCGCGTTCCTGGCGATGGCGCATGCGCGCATGAAGCGGATCGCGAAGGGGCTGCGCTAGCGGCGCGGCGGCCGCTTCAATCGACTGACGAATGCGCCTCGCGACATGCTGCGGATGCCTATCGGAGTCGATGCGGAGCCGGCACCGAACCGCTACCTCGCACCGCGATGCCGCGCCGCGATACGGATAGCCGGTCAACATATCCCTAAAAACAGTCATGCTTTGCGCCGCCCGTCCCGCCCGGTGCGATACTGCCGCTCATCACATTCGCATCGGGAACGGGGATGAATACGACGCAGAACATGGGCGTCTTTGTTCGGGTGGCCGAAACCGGCAGCTTCACGGCGGCCGCCACGGCGTTGCGCACGTCCACCGGGCAGGTGTCGCGCGCCATCTCCGATCTGGAGCAGCACCTGAGCACGCGGCTGCTGCACCGCAATACGCGGCGCATGTCGCTGACCGAGGCGGGCGAACGCTACCTGGTGCATTGCCGCAAGATCCTGGCCGACCTCGAATTCGCCGAGGCCGAACTGCTGACCGGGCAGCGCGCGCCGATCCCCGAAGGCCCGCTGCGGATCCACTCGATGACGAGCTTCGGCACGCACTACCTGGTGCCGCTGATCGCCGAATTCGCGCGCAGCTTTCCGCGCGTGAAGATCGACCTGACGCTGGCCCAGCAGCCGGTGGACGCGCTCGACGAAATGCACGACTGCGCGTTCATCGTCTCGAACGTGCTGCCCGAACCGAGCCCCGGCACCGAGCGGCTCGGCGAGATCGCCTGCATCGTCTGCGCCGCGCCGTCCTATCTCGACGCGCACGGCACGCCCGAGCGGCCGTCCGATCTGCGCGATCACGCGTGCCTGCAACTGCGCGCGCCGGGCATCCCGGCGATCGAATGGCGCTTCGACGGGCCGGCCGGCGTCGAGCGCGTGCAGTTCGACCGCTATCCGTTCGTGATCAACGTGGCCGATTCGATGACGGTGGCGATCCGCGAGGGCATGGGCATCGGCCTGCTGCCGGCGTCGTTCGCGCTGAACGGCCTGCGCAACGGCACGCTGCGCCGCCTGCTGCCCGGCTACACGATGGCGCCGATGAGCGTGGACATCGCCAGCACGCCGCACCGCGCGCTCAATGCGCCGCTGAACGCGTGGCTCGATTTCCTGCCCGAGCGGCTCTCGGCGCGGCTCGCGCAGGACGCCGAGGCGCTGCGCGGCGACCTCCGCGGCCCCGAGACGGTCGCCACGCATGCCTGAGCGCAGCGGCGCGCGTCGCTCACCGGCCGTCGCGGCGCGATGAAGCGGCCCGGTTACGCGCAGCTTCCGGCCGGTTTCGATCCGGACAACTACACGGCGAGCGCCGTGGCGATGCAGGTGGACGTGCGCGACAACGAGATCGAGCAGCCGTTTCACCGCCACCGGCGCGGCCAGCTCGTGATCGCGCGGCGCGGCTTCGTGACCTGCCTGGTCGAGCGCGGCGTGTGGGTGGTGCCGCATGGCTGCGGCGTGTGGATTCCGGGCGGCATGCCGCACAGCAACCGCGTGGCGGACGACGGCGAGATCGCGCTGCTGTTCGTCGAGCCGGGCGCGGCGCGCATGCCCGACGCCTGCTGCACGTTCGCGATTCCGCCGTTGATCCGCGAGTTGATCGCCTATCTGGCGGCGCATCCGCACGATTACGAAGCCGACAGCGCCACCGGCCGCGTGGCCGGCGTGCTGCTCGAACAGCTCGGCTCGATGCCGGTCGAGCACCTGCATGTGCCGATGCCGCCGAAGCGGCAGTTGCGCAGGATCGCCACGGCGCTCGTCAAGGATCCGGCGAACCGCGCGACGGTGGGCGAGTGGGCGCGGCAGGTGGCGCTCAGCGAGCGCACGCTGGCGCGGCTGGTGCTGGCCGAAACCGGCATGACGTTCGGCCGCTGGCGCCGCCAGCTGCATATCGTGACGGCGATCCAGAAGCTGTCGGCCGGCATGCCCGTGCAGCGCGTGGCGGCCGAGCTCGGCTACGAATCGGTCAACGCGTTCATCACGATGTTCAAGAACGCGCTCGGGCGCACGCCGGGGCATTATTTGCCGCGCCGGGCGCGCGAGTGAGATCGCGGGGGGCGGCGGCGCGGCTCATTCGGGCAGCGGGTACTCGCCGTCGTTGCGCACGAAGCCGGGCATCAGCGAGAAATCCAGGCGCGGCGGCCCGAAGATGTCCACCAGCCAGCAGCCTGCTTCCAGCGCCTGGCTCGTGTGGACCAGCCCGGCCGGCAGCGCGAGCGCGGCCGGGCTGCCGACCTCGAGATGCTCGTCGGGCTGCCAGCGGGTCGAATCCGCGCCCCACGGCGTGCGCAGGTGATGCGCGAAACGTCCCGCGTACGTCAGCGTGATCTGCTCGAAATCGTCGTGCGAATGCGGCTTGAGCTTGCGGCTGTCGCGCTTGCCCGGATACACGTCGGTGATGTTGACCATCAGGTTGGTGCAGCGGAACGCGCGGCCGGGCAGCGTCGGATCCGCGTATGCGTCGAGCGCGTAGCGGCGCAGCCGGTAGCCGTCGCGCGGCGCGGGCCAGGCCTCGAACGCACGCACGCCGGAGGCGGCCCGGATGTAATCGCCGGCGTTGATCGCATGGTCGAACGCGGCCAAGTCCTGCGCGCCGACGATGCGCGCGAGATGTCCGCTGCCCTGGGCCTCGATCGTGCCGGCGCCAGGCGGCAGGATGAACAGCGTGTCGCCGCGGCTGTCGAGCCGCTCGCCGCCGGCCGCGATCGTCACGCGCAGGCTCGCGGGCGCGACCACCATCGCCTCTTCGACGTGGCGCACGTCGAAGAGGGCGTGCCCTTCGATCCGTGTCATGACCAGCCCGAAATGGGCAGTGCGCAGTACCCAAAATGGGCAGCCCTGCGCGTCGACGTGCTCTGTCGTGTCGAAGGTCGTAAGCGTGCGCGGCGCACTCGGGATGACCGGGGCGGTGGCGTAGGCCGAGGCAGGCGTGGCGGCCATGAGCTTACTCCGTGCGCTGGGCGATGGCGGGGCGGCCGTCGGCCACCCACTGGCGATACTGCTCGCGTGTCGTCTCGTCGGCCGGAAACACACCCCACAGCGCATCGCCCGCACCGATTCGCAGTGCGATGTAATGCTCGATGTCGTCCTGTGCCTCGCACACGTCGGCCAGCTCGGCGGCCAGATGCGCCGGAATCACAGTCACGTTGTTGCGGTCGCCGTGGATGATGTCGCCCGGATAGACGGCCACGCCCGCGCAGCCGATCGGCACCTGCAAATCCGCGACGTGATGGAACGCAAGGCGCGAGGTGGCGGTCACTGCCTGGCTCCAGCAAGGGATCGCCATCTCGCCGATCTCGTCGCCGTCGCGGAACGCGCCGTCGGTCACCACGGCGGCCGCGCCGCGCAGCATCATGCGCTTGACCAGCACGTCGCCCATCGCCGCGCCGCGCGTGTCGCCGCGGCTGTCGATCACGAGCACGTCGCCGTCTTGCACCTGCTCGACGCCGAACCACTGGAGGTTGTCCGGGTTCGGTTCGGTGGTGACGGTCGCGACGGTGTCCACGTGCTCGCGCGCCGGGATGAAGCGCATCGTGTAGGCGCGGCCGGCGAACGGCTTGAGCGCCTTGTTCAGCGGCTTGACGCCCACCATGACCGGTTGCGCGTAGCCGCGCTTGAACAACTGCGTGGTCAGCGTGCCGCTCGATACCTTCGCGAGACGTTCGAGCACCGCGTCCGGCACGTAGTGCGTGTTGCTGCGTTCGCTCAGTTCGCCGAGGGTCGGCTGGCGCGCGTTGGACGGCCGCAGGGCGTCGGGATGATTCATGTCGGATTCCTGATCGAATGGAGAGATGGCGTGCGGGCGCGAGCCGCGTCTCCGTGGGGAGGCAGCTCGAAACCGAACGCTCGGCGGGAGGCAATATCCCACATAAATCCGCCGCGAAAAACCCGTCACGGGGTGCCGTGAATGCCGTACAGTGAGCGCTGTTCCAGATGATGAGACGCATGCCGATGAGCACCCGAAGCAACCGCGGCGAAGGCACCGCCTCGCTCGAAAAGGCGATCGACGTCCTCGATGCGATCGGCGCCCGCGCCGAGGGCATCAGCCAGCAGGCGCTCGCCGAACGCGTGGCGCTGCCGCGCACCACGCTCTATCGCATTCTCGCCACGCTCAACGCGCGCGGCCTCGTGCGTCACGATCCGGCACGGCACGTCTATTGCCTCGGGTTTCGCTGCCTCGAAATGGCACGACAGGTGTATGCGCAACCGGATCTGGTGTCGGCCGCGTCGCACGAGTTGCGCGCGCTGCGCGACCTGACCGGCGAGACGTCGTACGTGGGGGCGCTCGAAGGCCTGGACGTCGTCTCGCTCGAACGCTTCGACAGCCCGCACACGCTCGGCTCGCGCACCTCGCACGGTCATCGCAAGCCGGTGTACGCGACCAGCCAGGGCAAGGCGATCCTCGCCGCGCTGCCGAAGGCCGAACGCGACGCGATCGTCGCGGCGATCCGGCTCAAGGCGCTCACCTCGCTGACCATCACCGATCGCCGACGCCTGCTCGCCGAGCTGCGCGTGGTGGCGAGCCGCGGCTATGCGATCGACGACGAGGAGAACGTGCCCGGCACGCGCTGCGTCGGCGCGGCCATCGTCGATGCGCTCGGGCAGGTGCGCGGCGCGATCAGCGTGGCGGGGCCGGCTTATCGGCTCACGCACGCGCGCCTCGAATTGCTGGGGCCGGAGATCGTCGCGGCGGCGCGCCATATCGGCGCCTCGCTCGCGCCGCTGCGCAGCGCCGCGGGCGGCGACGACGAAGCGGCCGTGCCTACTGCCGCGGGCGCGGCGCTGTACGGTGCGCATCCGGTGTGGAGCGCACAGCGGCAGGCGCTGATCTGGGCCGATACCGTTGCGCCGGCGTTGCGCGTGTCGAGCGAGGCCGAGGGGGAGGCGGGCGAGCAGCGTATTCCGATTCCGCATCCGATCCGCTGCCTGCTCGTCACGCCGCAAGCCACGCGCGTGTTTCACGAGGGCGGCAGCGTGGTGGCCGAGGGCAAGCGCCGGCAGCCGCCGCCCGACAGCGACCGCGTGCTGCTGGCGGCCTGCACGGGCGCGAACGGCGAGGTGTGGGCGGCCAGCGCGCAGGGCGGCAAGTGCGAGATCGGCGTGCTCGACGAGGACGGTTCGCTGACGATGCGCTGGCTCGCCAATCACGAGGTCGCGTGCCTGCGCTGGGCGCCCGGCGCGGGCCTGCTGTTCGGCATCGCGGCGGATACCGGCGACATCCTTCAGTTCGATCCGGCCAGCAGGAGCGTGCGCACGTTCGCGAGGATTCCGAAGAGTTCGGGCGTGCTGAGCGGGCTCGACGTCGATGCTGACGGCGGCGTGTGGGTAGCGTTGCGCGACGGCTGGAGCGTGATGCGGTTCGCGGCGGACGGCAATCTCGACCAGACCGTGCCGTTGCCGGTGCCGTGCCCGACCGGCATCGCCATCGGCGGCGCGGACGGGCGCACCGTGTTCGTCACCACGGCGCGGCAGCCGGTGCCGCTCGACGTGTTGAAAAAAGCGCCGTTGTCGGGGCGCGTGTTCAGCTTCCGGATGCGGTGAACGGGGCGCGCGGGGCCGGCGTGCTTGCCCCGCACAAACCCGATGCGCGTCGCGCGCGCCGATGGCAGAATCGAACGGTTCGAGGCGCGCGCGGCCGTCGAAATCCGGCCCGAGCGCAGGTTGCCCGAAGCTTGGCCGCGCGGCGTTGCCCAAGCCGCCTCGGTCACTCCATTCCCTTCACGCCCGACACCGCCATGCCCTTCGATTCCGATCTCGTGACCGCCTTCGCGCCCACCGGCGCCGTGCGCGCCTCCATCAACCTCGGCAACCCGATCCTCGCGAACCGCGATGCGGCCACGGGCGAACCGGTCGGCGTGTCCGTCGATCTGGCGCGCGCGTTCGCGGCGGAACTCGGCGTGCCGCTCGAACTCGTGGTGTTCGACGCGGCCGGCAAGTCGGTCGAGGCCGTGAGCGACGGGCGTGCCGATTTCGGCTTCTTCGCCGTCGATCCGAAACGCGGCGAGACGATCGCGTTCACCGAGCCGTACGTGCTGATCGAGGGCTGGTATCTGGTGCGCGACGCCTCGCCGATCCGCACCAACGCCGATGTCGATCGCGCGCAGCATCGCGTGGCGGTCGGGCAGGGCAGCGCCTACGACCTGTTCCTCACGCGCGAGCTGAAGGCCGCGCAGATCGTGCGCGCGCCCACTTCGCCGGCCGTGGTGCAGGCGTTCGTCGATCAGGATCTCGAAGTCGCGGCGGGCGTGAAGCAGCAACTGGAGGCCGACGCGGCGCATCTGTCCGGCGTGCGTCTGCTCGACGAGCGCTTCATGGTGATCCGGCAGGCGATGGGCGTGGCGCGGGCGCGCGGCGAACGCGCGGCCGAGGCGCTGGGGCAGTTCGTGGAAGCGCGCAAGCGCTCGGGCTTCGTCGCGCAGGCGCTGGCGCGTCACGGCATTCAGGGCGCGGCGGTCGCGCCGCTGGCGTGACGCCATGCGCGAACCCGCCTACGCGTTCGACGTGTTCGGCCGGCAGGTCGCGATCGTCCGGCAGGACGGCGCGTGGCGTGCGTTCGATCTGGGCGCGGACGGCAAGCGGCGGCGCGCCGATTTCGAGATCCCGTCGTTCATCGAGGTGGACGAACTCGCGCAATATCTCGGCGATCTGTTCCATGAAAACGCCACGCCGGCGCGCGGCGAGGTGCGGCCGCTGCCGCCGGGCAGCGCCGCCTAGCCGCGCTGCCGCATGCTTCAGGCAACGCTGGCCGCGCCGACGTCCTGAAAGCGTTCGAATGCGCCGAGCAGGCGGTCGCGCAATGCGGCCAGCGCCGGGCCGCGGCGGTCGCGCGGGCGCGGCAGATCCACCGCGAACGCATCCTCCACGCGCCCCGGGTTGGCCGCCAGCAGTACCACGCGGTCGCCGAGATACAGCGCTTCGTCGAGATCGTGCGTGACCAGTACGGCGGCCATGCCGTGCCGCTGCACGACGTCGAGTAGCAGCGATTGCAGGCGCATGCGCGTGAGCACGTCCACGGCGCTGAACGGCTCGTCGAGCAGCAGCAGATCCGGTTCCCCGAACAGCCCGCGCGCGATCGCCGCGCGCTGCGCCATGCCGCCCGACAGCGCGGCCGGCAACGCCGCCGCCGAGCCGTCCAGCCCGACTTCGGCCAGCAAGCGTGCCACTTCGGGCGCGCGCCCGCCGTGCGGCCCGGCCGCGAAGCCGACGTTGTCGGCCACCGTCAGCCACGGCAGCAGCCGCGGCTCCTGAAAGATCACGCCGATGCGCGCGGACGGGCCGTCGAGCGCCACGCCGTCGAGCCGCACGCTGCCGCGGTAATCGGCGTCGAGCCCGGCCAGGATCCGCAGCAGCGTGCTCTTGCCGCAGCCGCTCGGGCCCACCACGCAGACGATCTCGCCGCGCGCCACCTGCAGCGGCACGTCGGCCAGCACGGCGCGCGCGCCGTATTGCTTGCGCGCCACGCGCGCGTCGAGCAGCGGGGCGGCGCTCATCGCGCCTCCCGGCGCGGCGCGCCGTCGACATGGTCGAAGCTGTCGCGCCAGGCCAGCCAGCGCGTCTCGATGCGGCGCATCGCGCCGTCGGTCAGCTTGCCGAGCAGCGCGAGCAGCAGGATCGCGCCGAACACGAGGTCGGGCCGGCCGGTTTCGCGGCCGTCGCTGAGCAGGAAGCCGAGCCCGCGCGTGGCGGCGATCAGCTCGGCCGCCACCATGAACATCCACGCGAGGCTCAGGCCGGTGCGCAGGCCGGTGACGATCTGCGGCAGCGCGGCGGGCAGCAGGATCCGGCGGAACAGCGCGAACGCGCCGAGCCGATAGACGGCGCCCAGTTCGACGAGCTTGCGGTCCACGCCGCGAATGCCGGCCACCACGGCCAGATGCACGGGAAAGAACGCGCCGATCGCGATCAGCACGATCTTCGGCGCTTCGTCGATGCCGAGCCACAGCAGCAGCACCGGCACCCACGCGAGCGACGGGATCGAGCGCAGCGCCTGGAAGCTCGGTTCGAGCAGCGCGTCGACGCGGCGGCTCAGGCCCATCGCCGCGCCGATCGCGAGCGCCAGCGCCGAGCCGGCCGCGAAGCCGAGCGCGACGCGCAGGCTGCTCGCGCCCACGTGGCGCAGCACGCGCGCCAGGCCCATCTGGTCGAGCGAGGCGAGGATCTCGCTGGGCGCGGGCACCAGGTGATCGGGCAGCCAGCCGGCGCGCACCGCGAGCTCCACCAGCGCGAGCGCCGCGAACGGCAGCGCGATGG
>NZ_JAAGPF010000179.1 GCF_017104645.1 Burkholderia sp. Ac-20379 | reverse complement strand
AGGCGCGTCCGACGCGCGAGGCCTTTCCGGCGCCGAAGATGGCCGCGCGCGCGCCCGGCACGCCGCTCGATCCGAACACGCTGGCCGGCGTGTGCGCCGGCCCCGGCATCGCCGTCGGCCAACTGGTGCGCTGGGACGAAGCCGACCTGACGCCGCCCGAACGGGCGAGCGGCACGCCGGCCGCCGAAAGCCGCCTGCTCGACAACGCGCTCGCGGCCATCGACGCCGAACTCGAACACACCGTGCGCAGCGCTTCGCAGCGCGGCGCGGTGGGCGAGGCCGGCATCTTCGCCGTGCATCGCGTGCTGCTCGAGGATCCGGCGCTGATCGACGCGGCGCGCGACCAGATCAGCCTCGGCAAGAGCGCGGGCTTCGCCTGGCGCGAAACGATCCGCGCGCAGATCGCCGTGCTCGGCGGGCTCGACGATCCGCTGCTGGCCGAACGCGCCACCGATCTGCGCGACATCGAAAAACGCGTGCTGCGCGCGCTCGGCCTGACCGCCGGCACGGCGGCGCGCGAGCTGCCGGACGAAGCGGTGCTGGCCGCCGACGAATTCACGCCGTCCGATCTGTCCTCGCTCGATCGCCAGCGCGTGACCGCGCTCGTGATGGCGCGCGGCGGCGCGACCTCGCACGCGGCGATCATCGCGCGCCAGCTCGGCATTCCCGCGCTGGTGGCCGTGGGCGACGCGCTGTTCGCGATTCCCGATCGCACCCAGGTGGTGGTCGATGCCACCGCCGGGCGGCTCGAATATGCGCCCACGGCGCTCGACGTCGAGCGCGCGCGCCTCGAGCGTCAGCGCCTGGCCGGCGTGCGCGAGGCGAACCGCCGCCAGTCGGGCGAGGCCGCGAGCACGGCCGATGCGCGCCGCATCGAGGTGGCCGCCAACATCGCCACGCTCGACGACGCGAAGACGGCCGTCGAGAACGGCGCCGACGCGGTCGGCCTGCTGCGCACCGAGCTGATGTTCATCCACCGCCAGGCCGCCCCGACCACCGACGAGCATCGCGACAGCTATCAATCGATCGTCGATGCGCTGCAGGGCCGTACGGCGATCATCCGCACGCTCGACGTCGGCGCGGACAAGGAAGTCGATTACCTGACGCTGCCGCCCGAGCCGAACCCGGCGCTCGGCCTGCGCGGCATCCGGCTCGCGCAACTGCGCCCCGATCTGCTCGACGACCAGTTGCGCGGCCTGCTCGCCGTGCAGCCGCTCGGCGCGGTGCGCATTCTGCTGCCGATGGTGACCGATGCCGCCGAACTGGTGCGGATCCGCGAGCGCATCGACGGCTTCGCGCGCGAGATGGGCCGCACCGAGCCGATCGAGGTGGGCGTGATGATCGAGGTGCCGTCGGCCGCGCTGCTGGCCGACCAGCTCGCGCAGCACGCGGATTTCCTGTCGATCGGTACCAACGACCTGACCCAGTACACGCTGGCGATGGACCGCTGCCAGGCCGATCTGGCCGCGCTCGCCGACGGCCTGCATCCGGCCGTGCTGCGGCTCGTCGATGCGACGGTGCGCGGCGCCGAGAAGCACGGCAAGTGGGTGGGCGTGTGCGGCGCGCTCGGCGGCGATCCGGCCGCGGTGCCGGTTCTTGTCGGCCTCGGCGTGACCGAGCTGTCGGTCGATCCGGTGTCGGTGCCGGGCATCAAGGCGCGCGTGCGCGGCCTCGACTACGCGCTGTGCCGCCAGCGCGCCCAGGATCTGTTGTCGCTCGAATCCGCGCAGGCGGTGCGGGCGGCCAGTCGCGAAATCTGGCCGCAGGACTGACGCCTGCCGAAGCCCGATTCGCGCCGTAGTTCCCTTCGCAATACATACATCAACAACGAAAGACGAGATGATTTGGAGGTCTGAATGGACGGGAACCCGTTTCTGAAAATACAGAGCCTGGGCCGGGCGCTGATGCTGCCGATCGCGGTGCTGCCCGTGGCGGGCATCCTGCTGCGGCTCGGGCAGTCGGACGTGCTCAACATCAAGATGATTGCCGACGCTGGCGGCGCCGTCTTCGACAACCTGCCGCTGCTGTTCGCGATCGGCGTGGCGGTGGGCTTCGCGAAGGACAACAACGGCGTGGCGGCGCTCGCGGGCGCGATCGGCTATCTGATCGAAACCGCGATCATGAAGGACATCGACCCGAAGCTGAACATGGGCGTGCTGTCCGGGATCATCGCGGGCATCGTGGCGGGGCTGCTCTACAACCGCTACAAGGACATCAAGCTGCCCGACTACCTCGCGTTCTTCGGCGGCAAGCGCTTCGTGCCGATCGTCACGGGGCTGGTGTGCGTGGTGCTCGGGATCGTGTTCGGCTACATCTGGGGGCCGATCCAGGCCCTGATCGACGCCGCCGGCCATTGGCTGATCACGGCCGGCGCGATCGGCGCGTTCGTCTACGGTTTCCTGAACCGGCTGCTGCTCGTCACGGGCCTGCACCACATCATCAATTCGCTCGTGTGGTTCGTGTTCGGCAACTTCACGCCGCCGGGCGGCGGCGCGGCGGTGACGGGCGATCTGCACCGCTTCTTCGCCGGCGATCCGACCGCGGGCGGCTTCATGGCGGGCTTCTTCCCGATCATGATGTTCGGCCTGCCGGCCGCGTGCCTGGCGATGTTCCACGAGGCGCCGAAGGAGCGCCGCGCGATGGTGGGCGGCCTGCTGTTCTCGATGGCGCTGACCTCGTTCCTGACGGGCGTGACCGAGCCGATCGAATTCAGCTTCATGTTCCTCGCGCCGGTGCTCTACGTGATCCACGCGCTGCTGACGGGCCTGTCGCTCGCGATCTGCCAGTTGCTCGGCGTGAAGCTCGGCTTCACGTTCTCGGCCGGCGCGATCGATTACGTGCTGAACTACGGGCTGTCGACGAAGGGCTGGATCGCGATTCCGCTCGGCATCGTCTACGCCGTGGCGTACTACGGGCTGTTCCGTTTCTTCATCCGCAAGTTCAACATGGCCACGCCGGGCCGTGAGCCGGTGGCGGCCGACGTGCCGGCGGCGAGCGTGCCGGCCGCGGCCGGCGGTGCGATGGGCGGTGCGGCGCCGGTTGGCGCGGCGCTTGCGCCGAGCTCGGCGCCGCGTGCGGTGCGCTATATCGCGGCGCTCGGCGGCGCGGACAACCTTTCGGTCGTCGACGCCTGCACGACGCGTCTGCGTCTGTCGGTGGTCGATCCCGAGAAGGTGTCGGAAGCCGGCCTCAAGGCGATCGGCGCGCGCGGCGTGCTCAAGCGCGGCGGCAGCAGCGTGCAGGTGATCATCGGGCCGGAAGCCGACCTGATCGCCGACGAGATCCGCACCGCGATCGGCAACGCAACGGGGGGCGAGGCGGCAGCGGCCGTGGCCCCGACGCCGGCCGTGGTGGCGGCCCCTACCGTGGCAACGTCGGCGGCCCCGGCCGCCGAGCCGGGCCCGCTCGATCCCGATCCGATGCGCTGGCTGGCCGTGTTCGGCGGCGCGACCAACGTGCTGTCGCTCGAGACGGTGGCCGCGACGCGGCTGCGCGTGGTGGTGCGCGACCCGTCGGCTGTCGATCGCGAGCGCCTGTCGAGTGTCGACGTGGCCTGGGTGTCGACCGACACGTTCCACATCGTCTGCGGCGCGGCGGCTTCGCGCTACGCGCAGCAACTGTCCACGCGCCTGCCGCCGACGGGCGCGGGTGGCCCGGCCGTACAGCCGGCTTGAGCGGTTTTCTTGCGGTAAGCAAATGACAGAAGGCGCCCATTGGGCGCCTTCTGCGTTTTCAGGGCCGCGCATCGTTCGAGGTGCTGCAACGTGCGCGGCCGGCAAGCCGGGCTGCGATCAGCGATCGCCGCCCTTCGCTTGCGTTTCGTGGGCTTCGTGCGATTCGAGCCACATCGCGTTGATCACGCCGAACGACAGCGCGACGCCGATGCCGAGGATCCAGGTGAAATACCACATGTCGTATCTCCGGTAGAGAGCGGTTCGGTCAGTACATCGAATGGCTGTTGTCGTTGATCACCTGCGTGGTGATCTTGCCGCGCAACACGCGATAGACCCAGCTCGTGTAGAGCAGGATCAGCGGCAGGAACACGATCACGGCCACCAGCATCACTTCGAGCGTCAGATGGCTCGACGTCGAATCCCAGACGGTCAGGCTGCTGCGCGGGTCGATCGAGGACGGCATGATGAACGGGAACATCGAGAAGCCGGCCGTCAGAATCACGCCGACGATCAGCAGGCTCGTGCAGAGAAACGCCGTTTTCTCGAAGCGCGAGCCGGCGAGCAGGGCGGCCAGCACGCCGCCGAGGAACGCTAGGGCCGGCGCGATCGCCATCCACGGATAGGTGTGATAGTTGGCGAGCCAGAGGCCGTGGCCGGCCGCGACCTGCTTGAGCAGCGGGTTGGCCACGGTGTCGAACGGCGCGGCCTGCGTGATCTGGTAGCCGCCGATCGACGTGCAGATCAGCGCGCCGGCCAGCGCGAACAGCACGATCGCGACGATGGCCGCGATGCGCAGCGCCCGTGCCGCACGGCGCGCGATGATGCCGTCGGTCTTCATGCGGATGAACGCGGCGCCGTGCGCGACCAGCATCGTCAGCGACACCAGCCCGCACAACAGCGCGAACGGGTTCAGCAGCGCCCAGAAGCTGCCCGTATACGTGACGCGCAGGTCGCTGTCGAACGCGAACGGCACGCCTTGCAGCAGGTTGCCGAACGCCACGCCGAACACCAGCGCCGGCACGAAGCCGCCGATGAACAGGCCCCAATCCCAGCCCGCGCGCCAGCGCGGATCGCTGCGCTTGCTGCGGTAGTCGAAGCCGACCGGCCGGAAGAACAGCGCGAACAGCACCAGCAGCATCGCGAAGTAGAAGCCCGAGAACGACGCGGCATACACGAGCGGCCACGCGGCGAACATCGCGCCGCCGGCCGTGATCAACCACACCTGATTGCCTTCCCAGGTCGCGCCGACGGTGTTGACGATAATGCGGCGCTCGTCGTCGGTCTTGCCGAGGAACGGCAGCAGCGCGGTGGCGCCCATGTCGAAGCCGTCGGTAAGGGCGAAGCCGATCAGCAGCGTGCCGACCAGCACCCACCAGATCACCTTCAGAGTTGCGTAATCCATGACGATTCCTTGTTCGGTTTCGGTGAAGGGGCGCGCATCAGGCGGCCGGCGCCGCTTGCGGCTGCTCGTGGTGATAACGGCCGGTGTGCAGCGAGGAGGGGCCGAGGCGCGCGTACTTGAACATCAGCGTGATTTCGATCACGAACAGCGCCGTGTAGAACAGGATGAAACCGGCGAGGCTCAGGTATAGATCGGTGGGCGTGAGGCTCGATGCGGACAGGTGCGTCGGCAAAATGCCGGCGATGGTCCACGGCTGGCGGCCCACTTCGGCCACCACCCAGCCGAATTCCACGGCCAGCCACGGCAGCGGAATCGCCCAGACGGCCCAGCGCAGGAACCAGCGGCGCTGCGGCTTGAGCAGTTCGCGCCGCGCGCAGTACCAGAACGCCAGCACGAAGGTGACGAGCATCATCACGCCGAGCAGCACCATCAGCCGGAACGAGAAGAACACCGGCGCGACGGGCGGGATGGTTTTCTTCGCCGCTTCGGCGATTTGCTGCGGCGTGGCGTCCGTGACGTTGTTCGTGAACTGCTTGAGCATCAGCCCGTAGCCGAGATAGGTCTTGTGCGCGTCGAAGCTGGCGCGCGTGGCCTCGCTCGTATCGCCGGCCTTCAGCTTCTGCAGGGCCGCATAGGCGATCATGCCGCTGCGGATGTGATCCTCGCTGCGCTTGATCAGATCGTTGAGGCCCACCACCGGCTCGTCGATCGAGCGCGTGGCGATCAGCCCGAGCGCGTAGGGAATGCGGATCGCGTAATCGGTGCGCTGTTCCTTCTGGTTCGGAATCCCGAAGAGCGTGAACGCGGCCGGCGCCGGGGCCGTATCCCATTCCGATTCGATCGCCGCCAGCTTGACCTGCTGCACTTCGCCGGTGGTGTAGCCGGATTCGTCGCCGAGCACGATCACGCACAGCGTGGAGGCCAGCCCGAAGCCGGCGGCCACCGCGAACGAGCGCAGCGCGAACGCCGTGTCGCGACCGCGCAGCAGATACCACGCGGACACGCCCAGCACGAACATCGACGCCGTGACGTAGCCTGCCGACACCGTGTGCACGAACTTGACCTGCGCGACCGGATTGAACAGCACGTCGAACAGGCTCGACAGCTCCATCCGCATGGTCTGGTAGTTGAACTGCGCGCCGACCGGGTTGTTCATCCAGCCGTTCGCGACGAGGATCCACAACGCCGACAGGTTCGAGCCGACCGCCACGAGGAACGTGACCATCAGGTGCTTGACCTTCGACAGCTTGTTCCAGCCGAAGAAGAACAGCCCGACGAACGTGGATTCGAGGAAGAAGGCCATCAGCCCTTCGACGGCGAGCGGCACGCCGAAGATGTCGCCGACGTAGTGCGAGTAGTACGACCAGTTCGTGCCGAACTGGAATTCGAGCGTGATGCCGGTGGTCACGCCCATCGCGAAATTGATGCCGAACAGCTTGCCCCAGAACTGCGTCATGTCCTTGTAGACCTGCTTGCCCGTCATGACGTAGACGGTTTCCATGATCACGAGCAGCCAGGACATGCCGAGCGTGAGCGGAACGAACAGGAAATGGTAGAGCGCTGTGATGCCGAACTGCAGTCGCGACAGATCGACGACTTCGCTACTGATCATGGTGGTCTCCCTTGGAGGAATCAGGGGTGGTTGGCCCGAGCAGACGGGCGGCAACGACGGCAGGCGGCAATTGCATGTGATCCGCCTGCGGGTGATTGAAGAAGGCGTACTTGAGCGCCATCAGCAGAACCAGCTTGATGGCCAGCACGAGCGACAAATCGCGCACGAGCGTCGGCCCTTTGGCCCAGGCGACGAGGCGTGTGCGCAGCGTGCGCGACGCGTCGCGCGGTGCGGGTTTGGGCGTGAGGAGCAACGACATGATCGATGGGGCGGCGCTCTGGATTGGCTGGTTTCGTATTGCCCGCCGCGCCGTGCGGGCGCGCGGAGGGAACACCGAAATTTTAAAATTGTGCGTTGCGATAATTGCTTCGCAAGCTGCGGCGGACGGTCGCGAAATCGCGATTTGCGTTTGATGTGCCGCAAGTGCCGTGCTAAATCGCGAATCTGACTTAGATAAATCCTACGGATTGCCGAATATTTCTAGTTATAGGACGGCACTCGGCGAGCGGCGGGAAGAATGCACTGGAGACGGTGGCGCAACGTGGCCGCGCGCCAAAACAAAAAGCCCGCTGTCGCAAGACAGCGGGCTTTGATCACGCAGGGCCGAGCAATCGGCCTCGGGCGGTTACGCGTATTCGGCGAGCGCGGCGCGCATCTTCTTCATCGCGCTGGCTTCGATCTGGCGGATCCGTTCGGCCGACACGCCGAACTCGGCGGCCAGATCGTGCAGCGTCGAGCCGCCCGAGCCATCGTCGTCGACATGGAGCCAGCGCGCCTCGATGATGCGGCGGCTGCGCGCATCGAGCGATTCGAGCGCTTCCGAGATGCCGTCCGTTTGCAGACGATCCCGCTGACGCGCGGCGATCACGGCGGTCGGCTCGTTATGCGAATCGGCCAGGTAGGCGATCGGGGCGAACGATTCCTCGCCGTCGTCGACCTGCCCTTCGAGCGCGATGTCGCCACCCGACAGGCGCGTTTCCATCTCGGCCACTTCTTCGCGCTTGACGTTCAGCTCCTGCGCGAGGCCTTCGATTTCCTCGGGCGTCATTGCCTGCAAGCCCTTCTTGTGGCTGCGCAGGTTGAAGAACAGCTTGCGCTGCGCCTTGGTCGTGGCGACCTTCACCATGCGCCAGTTGCGCAGGATGTACTCGTGGATCTCGGCCTTGATCCAGTGGATCGCGTACGAGACGAGACGGACGTTCTGGTTCGGATCGAAGCGCTTGACGGCCTTCATCAGGCCGATGTTGCCTTCCTGGATCAGGTCGCCGTGCGGCAGCCCGTAGCCGAGGTAGTTGCGCGCGATCGACACGACCAGCCGCAGGTGCGACAGCACCAGCCGGCGAGCCGAATCGAGGTTGTTCTGGTCGCGGAATTCCGTGGCGTATTGACGCTCTTCGTCGAGCGTCAGCATCGGAATCCGGTTGGTTGCCTGGATATAGGCGTCGATGTTGCCGAGCTGGCCCGGCAGCATCGATTGGGACGCGAGCGCCAGCGAGCCTGCCGACGAGGCTTTCGCAGGCGCCGAGCCAAGAATATTCGGAAGGGTCAGAGCGTTGCTCACTTAAACTCCTTTGGAATCAGGGACATTCCCCGTTACTAGGCGATTCCACCAAGCTCATCTTAGCACTCTCGCCAAGTGAGTGCTAAACACTTAGAGGCGACAGGGCCATTCGAGTTCCTGCCTCTCTATCAAAAAATACGTATTGATAGTACACCCTTCCCGTCAGGGTTGCTGCCGATTCAAATCATCGGCAATTCGTGAGTTTTCGGGCACAGGATTTTGATTCTTGTCGATTGCGAAGCAAACCATTTCGCGGAGCGATGCCGCTAAGAAATCTCCGATACCATAAGATGCACTTCGTTTTTGAGTCGGTAACGTGACATGTTGCCGACGCTCCATTCAACCCCGGAATCTGGAGTAACGGATGCACAACAAGAAGAACAGTCCCGGAGCGGGACGATGGCTGACAGGCGTGGCGCTGGCAGCCGTGCTGGCGGGCGGATCGAATGCGGCCATGGCCGACCGTTGGGGGGTGCAACTGGCCGGCGGCGTCGCCAATCACGACATGAAGAAAGTCGATCTCGGCGTGGTGTGGGATCCGGGCTGGTCGTGGTGGCAGATCGGCGATTGGCACTTCACGTTCGTGGCAGAAGGCCACGTGTCCTACTGGCATTACGGCGGCGACCGCGCCGTGCATGCCGATATCGGCGAATTCGGCGTCACGCCGGTGGTTCGCTTCATCAAGCGTACCGGCTATGTGCGGCCGTTCGTCGAGGGCGGCGTGGGCCTGCGTCTGCTGACTCACCCGACGATCGCCACCAATTACACGATGTCGACGGCATTCCAGTTCGCCGACATGGTGGGCGTCGGCGCGCAGTTCGGCGCGCATCAGCAGTATCTGGCCGGCTTTCGTTTCCAGCACGAATCAAACGCCAGTATCAAAGATCCGAATCCTGGTATAAATTTCAGCCAAATCTACTTGCAGTACAACTTCTGAGCGGCACGCGCGGCAGGCGCGAGGCCGGGGAGTGCGGCGATGGCGGAAAAGCAGATGGAGGCGATCCGGGCGCTCGAACGCGACCGGTTTCGCGCGATGGTCGAAGGCGACGGCGAGGCGCTCGACGCCCTGCTGTCCGACAACGTCTATTACGTGCACACCAACGGCAAGCGCGAGTCGAAACAGCAGTTCATCGACGCGATCCTGGCCGGACGCCGCCGCTATCGCCAGATCGAGGTGCAGTCGCAGGAGGTGATGCCGGTGGGCGGCGACGCGTTCGTCGTGACCGGGCGGGTGATCGTGGAGCTCGAGGCGAACAACGGCGGCATCGTGTTTCCGATCGCCTACACCTCGCTGCAGGCTCAGGAACGCGGCCAGTGGCGGCTGCTCGCCTGGCACGCAACGCGCTGCGCAACCGAAACCTGATCCCGTCGTTCGCGGGTGGGCGGATGCTCGTCGCATCCTTGCGGTTTCATCGGGGCGGCCTGTCGGGCCGCCTTTCCGTTCATGCCTGCCGGGGATCGCCCGGCCTGCGCGTCGGTTGCGCATTGCGTGCCGACCGTGTGCGGCCGGTCGGCCTGCCGTATTCCTTGGGGTGAATCAGGCGGCTGCGCGGTGGTCCGAGCAGTGCCAGTCGGAGCGGTTGATCGCGCTGGTCACCGCATCGATTGCGGCTACCACCGGCTCCGCATGCACACCCACGCCGTAGCGCATCGCTGCCTCGCCCATCTTGATGCCGACGAACACGGCCGTGCGTCCGTCGGTAGCGCGCACCGTCTCGACCGAGGCCACCTCGATGTCGGCGCCCGCTGCGCCGGCGAAGGCCGCGGCGGCCTGGGCCACCACCGCTTCGGGCGTCGCATCGCCCGCGATCGCGCCGCCGGCCGCAATCTCGTGGCGCTCCCAGCTCATCGTGCCGCCGACGCGCGCGGCCGGCCCGGTGGTTTCGAAGTATTCGCGATGGAACAGCGAGCAGATCGCGTCGCCGGTCACTTCCTCGCCGGATTGATCGGCCACCGTTTGCACGGCATGGCTGAACTCGATCTGCACGCGGCGCGGCGGCGTGAAGCCCATGCCGCGTTCGAGCAGGTAGGTGGCGCCGCCCTTGCCGGACTGGCTGTTGACGCGAATCACGGCGTCGTAGCTGCGGCCGAGATCGGCCGGATCGATCGGCAAGTAGGGCACTTCCCAGATCGCGTCGGGCTGCTGCTGCGCGAAGCCCTTGCGGATCGCGTCCTGGTGCGAGCCCGAGAACGCCGTGAACACGAGGTCGCCGGCGTACGGATGACGCGGGTGCACCGGCAACTGGTTGCAGCGCTCGACCACGCGGCGCACCGCGTCGATGTCGGAGAAATCGAGGCCCGGATCGATGCCCTGCGTGTAGAGGTTCAGCGCGAGCGTGACGAGGTCCACGTTGCCGGTGCGTTCGCCGTTGCCGAACAGGCAGCCTTCGATGCGGTCCGCGCCGGCCAGCAAGGCCAGTTCGGCGGCGGCCACCGCGGTGCCGCGGTCGTTGTGCGGATGCACCGACAAGACGATGCTGTCGCGGTAGCCGAGGTTGCGGTCCATCCATTCGATCTGGTCGGCGAACACGTTCGGCGTGGCGGCCTCGACGGTGGCCGGGAGGTTCACGATCATCTTGTGATCGCGCGTCGGGCGCCAGGTTTGCGCGACGGCGTCGCACACTTCGCGCACGAAGGTCAGCTCGGTCATGCTGAACGTTTCGGGCGAGTATTGGTAGGTCCAATGCGTGCCGGGGCGGGCCTCGGCCTGTTCCTTGATCATGCGCGTGCCGTTCACGGCGAGCGCCTTGACGTCGTCCTTCGACAGGCCGAACACGATCTTGCGGAACGACGGGCAGGTGGCGTTGTAGAGGTGGACGATCGCGCGCTGCACGCCGTCGAGCGCCTCGAACGTGCGCACGATCAGATCCTCGCGGGACTGCACCAGCACCTCGATCGTCACGTCGTCCGGAATCCGCTTCTCGTCGATGAGCTTGCGCACGAAGTCGTAATCCGTCTGCGAGGCCGACGGGAACCCGACTTCGATCTCCTTGAAGCCGATCGCCACCAGCATCTCGAAGAATTCGAGCTTCTGTTCGATGCTCATCGGCTCGATCAGCGACTGGTTGCCGTCGCGGAGATCGGTGCTCATCCAGACCGGCGCACGTTCGATCGTGCGGCTCGGCCACTTGCGGCCGTTCAGGCGTACGGGTTCGAACGGGCGGTACTTGTCTGCGGGGTTGCGCTTCATCTTGGCCTCAAGGCGATTTCAGTCGCGAGCGAAGAGGGGCGGCAACGGATTCGGTGACGCTGCCTGCGCACGGGTACGCGAGGTCGCGTGACGGTGCGGCGGATCTTCGCGGCCGCTCGACGGATGGACGAACGACGGCTGACGACTACAGGGTTAAATACGGCGAGAAGGTGCTGCGAGAACTGCTAGGGGGGACCGCGCGGGATGCACGGCGCTACGACAGCTTTACGCTAGTCGTAGCGATAGCGACCGCGCTAGGCGGCCGGAGGTAATTCGGAGGGGGTTCGGAAAGGAACGCATGGCTATAACTGTATTCGAAGTCGTTTCGCGTTGTCAATCGGCAGTGTGGTGGCGGCTTGTCGCGAATCGGCCGAATATGCGCGCGAATCGGCCAACCGGTGGCGTGCCGGCGCGCCGTGGGCGCGATCGAGACCGACGTGCATCGGCCCCAAATCGAGCGATGCCGCGCCGGCCGCAGCCGGGCGACCGTTCAGCCGGCGATGCGGGCGACGCGCAGGATCGTGTCGATTTGCCGCGCGAGCGCGTCGGGCACCGGCGTCTCGCCGTTCAGCACGGCGCGCGTCCAGGCGGCGGTGGTTGCCGCGTCCTTCGATTCGGGCAGATCGACGGCGGGCGCATCGGGCGATGAACGTTCCGGTTCGATCAGGGTTTCGCAGATTCCGTCGTGCAGCCAGTCGACCTGCACCTGACGGCGCGTGTCGGCCACCGCCTCGCCTTCGGTGCCGCGCGCCAGCAGCGCGCCGCCCGCGGCCGCGTCGGGGTGCTCGCGGAACAACTGCGCGAGGCTGTCGCGATACGGCGGATGCGTGTAATTGACGAGCCGCAGGCCGAGCGGCGCGAACGGCTGCAGCAGCTTGACCAGCGTATGCGTGGAGTTGCGCACGCCGAGCACGCGGCGCAGCTCGAGCAGGCGCGCGAGCTTCGGCGCGAGCGCGTCGAGCGGCATGAAGGCGACGCGGCGTTCGGCCAGATCGCGCTCGGCGTCGGCCGGCGTGGCGGCGGCCGGCATCGCCAGCTCGGCGAAGATTTCGGCGCTGGTCACGCGGCCCGGATCGACGCTCACGCCGTGCACCAGCACCGGCACGCCTTCGCGCGCCAGCAGCAGCGCGAGCAGCGGCACCAGGTTCGGTTGCTTGCGGGCGCCGTTGTAGCTCGGAATCGA
Source organism: Burkholderia sp. Ac-20379 (assembly GCF_017104645.1). Classification (GTDB taxonomy): domain Bacteria; phylum Pseudomonadota; class Gammaproteobacteria; order Burkholderiales; family Burkholderiaceae; genus Burkholderia. The sequence goes on along the minus strand of NZ_JAAGPF010000179.1, from coordinate 2,190 downwards.
TACCGGCCGGTAGGCGCCCGGTTGCACGGCGAGCGGCGCGAACGACGCATGCGCGGCGGCCAGCATCGCGGCCAGTTCCTCGGCCGATTCGCCCTTGAGCCGATAGGCGATCAGCACCGCGCCGAGTTCGACGTCCGACACGCGGCCGTCGAGCATCGCCTGGTAGAGCGCGAACGTGTCGTCGGTCGACAGCGCGCGGGCGCCGTGCGGGCCGCGGCCGATCTCCTTGATGAAGCGGGCGCACGGAAACGGTTCGGTCGGAGCGGAATGGGGGCGGACGTCGGTCATCGAGGCTTGGCGGCTGGGGGCGGCGCGTCGCGGCAACGGCGCGCGCCGGCCCGGGTATGCGGGAAGCCCACTGAATACCGCATTTGCGGCATTCTGGCAAACGCACGGCGGCACAATGACGAATCGCATCCGGGAGGAGGAACCGATGAAGCTGTACAGCTATTTCCGCAGTTCCGCGTCGTATCGCGTGCGCATCGCGCTGCATTTGAAGGGGCTGCCGTTCGATTATCGCGCGGTGCACATGCTGCGCGGCGGCGGCGAGCAACTGCAGGACGCGTACCGCGCGCTCAACCCCGACGCGCTGGTGCCCACGCTCGTCGACGGCGACGCCACGCTGCAGCAGTCGCTCGCGATCATCGAATATCTCGACGAGACGGTGCCCGAGCCGCCGCTGCTGCCGCGCTCGGCGGCCGATCGCGCGCATGTGCGGGCGATCGCCCTGCAGATCGCCTGCGAGATCCATCCGCTCGACAACCTGCGCGTGCTGCGTTACCTGAAGCGCACGCTCGGCGTGCCCGAGGAGGCGAAGAACGCGTGGTATCGCCACTGGATCGAGCAGGGGTTCGCGGCGCTGGAAACGCGGCTGGCCAGCGATCCGCGCACCGGCAAGCTGTCGTATGGCGATACGCCGACGCTGGCCGACCTGTGCCTGATCCCGCAGATCTACAACGCGCAGCGCTTCGAGGTCGATCTGGCGCCGTACCCGACGCTCGCGCGCATCCACGCGCACGCGATGACGCTCGACGCCTTCCGCGCGGCCGCGCCCGACGCGCAGCCGGACGCCGAGTAAACGCCACGAGGACGCCGCGGCGTCCTCGTGGGGGCAAAGCCGGGCGGCGCGGGCTCAGCCCAGCAGCGCGTCCGCGAATTCCTCGGCGCTGAACGGCTGCAGGTCTTCCACCTTCTCGCCGACGCCGATGAAATACACCGGCACCGGCCGCTGGCGCGCGATCGCGGCCAGGATGCCGCCCTTCGCGGTGCCGTCGAGCTTGGTGACGATCAGGCCCGTCAGGCCGAGCGCGTCGTCGAAGGCCTTGACCTGGGCGAGCGCGTTCTGGCCCGTGTTCGCGTCGATCACGAGCAGCACCTCGTGCGGCGCGTCGGCCTGCGCCTTGCCGACCACGCGCTTGACCTTGCGCAGTTCTTCCATCAGATGCAACTGCGTGGGCAGCCGGCCGGCCGTGTCGGCCATCACCACGTCGATCTTGCGCGCGCGCGCGGCGCCCACCGCATCGAAGATCACCGCGGCCGGATCGCCGCTTTCCTGCTGCACCACCGTGACGTTGTTGCGCTCGCCCCAGATCGCGAGCTGTTCGCGCGCGGCGGCGCGGAACGTGTCGCCGGCCGCGAGCAGCACCGACTGGTTGAAGCTCTGCAGATGCTTGGCCAGCTTGCCGATGCTGGTGGTCTTGCCCGCGCCGTTGACGCCCGCGATCATCATCACGAACGGCTGCGCGCGGCCGAGCATCAGCGATTTCTCGAGCGGCTGGAGCAATTCGACTAGCAGCGCGCGCAGCGCCGCCTTGACCTGCTGCGGATCGGTCAGGCGTTGCGTCTTGACGCGCTCGCGCAGCGCGCCGAGCAGGTATTCGGTGGCGTCCACGCCCGCGTCGGACATCAGCAGCGCGGTTTCGAGTTCCTCGTAGAGGTCTTCGTCGATCTTGGTGCTGACGAACACGTTCGTCAGGTTCGAGCTCGTCTTGGACAGGCCCGAGCGCAGGCGCGCGATCCACGATTTCTTGGCAGCCGGCTCGGGTGCGGGCGGCGGGACGATTTCGACTGCGGTGCTGGCCGCGGGCGGTGCGGAAACCGGTGCGGGCGAGGGCGCAGGCGTGCTGACCGCGGGCGGCGCGGCTTGCGGCGCCGGGGCAATGGGGGCGGCAGGCGCCGGCTCGGCCGGCT
>NZ_JAAGPF010000178.1 GCF_017104645.1 Burkholderia sp. Ac-20379 | reverse complement strand
AGCGGCGGGTTCGCGCGGCATCTGCGCGCGAGCCGGCAGGCCTACCAGCAGCGCCGCGACGCCGTGCTGGCGCGGCTGTCCGCCGAGGCGGGCGCGGCCGGGCGCTACGCCGTGTCGGGCGAACAGGCCGGGTTTCATTTCGTGTTGTGGCTCGATCCGGCGCGCGACGAGCGGGCGTTCGTGCGCGCGGCGGCGGCGCATGGCATCGCGTTGCAGGCGCTGGGCGATTACTGCCGGGAGGTGCGGCTGCCGCCGGCCGTGCTGGTGGGCTACACGGCGCTGACACTGGCGCAGACGCGCTACGCGGGGCGGAAGCTGGCGCGCGTGCTGGCCGGCAACGACGGGGCGGATGAAGCGTGAGGCGGACGCGCGCCGGTCGATGCCGCTTCGAGCGGTGTGACGGCCGTATCGAGATCGCGCGCGTGCCGGCGGGCAACGACGCGGCGGATCAGCGCGGAAGCGCGCTCAGAGCTCGGCTTCGATCCGGGCGACGGCGGCCTCGAGATCGGGCACGAAATACACTTGCCGACCGCGGTTGCTCTCGACGATGAAGTCGTGCAGCGGCCCGCTCGTCACGGCGGAGAAATCGCCGACGATCGCGAGCTTCAGGTGATAGTTGACGAACATTTGCAGCAGTTCGCCGGCCACGCCGGTGCGCAGCACGAGGAAATCGGGATGGAGGCAGGCCGCGTCGATCGCGATGCCGTCGAGATCGCGGTGGCCGTGGCCGAGCATCGTGTCGAGCGCGTCCTGGCGGCTGCGCACGGGCGCATCGACGCTGCGGACATGCACGATGCGGCTGGCGGGCCGCTCGATCAATCGGGCTTCCATGGAAACGCCTCCGGTGGCGGATTGCCGTTCGGGGATCTCAGGGATGGGGCGCGGAGGCGGCCGGGGCAGCCTGCACGGTGGCCGATGCGGCCGCCGCAGCCTTTTGCGCCTGCCGCTTCTTTCTCAGGCAGTTCTGCGTGACCAGCATCGTCGCCTGGTCGGGGTTCAGCAGCGTGGGCGCGCCGTAGATCGTCTCGATCGCATCGTCCACCGCCTGTGCGTCGGTGCCGTTGCCGTAGTACTTGTGCGATTGCGCGAGCGCCTGCGCCTTGGTCTTGTGACGCTTGCGCCAACCCGAGATCTGCGCGGCCACGTCGCCGACCGCGAAACAGCGGTCGTCGAACGCCTGGGCATGGGACGGGAGGGCCGGCAGCGCGACACAGCACGCGACGGCCAGGGACAAGACGGCTTGCTTCATCTGACATTCCTGTGGATCGGGAGCGCGCGGCGGGCTGGCGAGGCGGGCTGCCGATGCCGCCGTGCGCGAATCCGCACAGTCTATCGAAAAGCGCCTGCGCGAACGGCTGCCCGCCCGCCCCGGCGCGCGCCGGGCGGCCGAATTCGGCACAAATGCGGCGCAATGCCGCACGCTGGCCGATCGGCCGAGGCCGCACCGGCGGCGCGGCCTGCGTTCACAGCGCCGGCAACATGCCCCGGATATGCTCCGCGAACGCCGCCACCAGCGGCGAGGGCGGCGTTTTCGCCAGCTTCAGCGTGATCGCCACGGCGGGCAGCGCGGGCAGGCCTGGATCGCCGCCGAGGATCGTCAGGTCGGGCGGCACGGCCGTCTGGGTGATCACGGCGAACGCCTGCCCCGAGCGCACCAGCGCCGTCAGCCCGGCCAGGCTGCTGCTCGCGTAGGCGATCCGGTAGGCGCGGCCGGCGCGTTGCAGCGCGTCGCGGGCGGCGAGGTGGTCGAGCGTGTCGGGATCGGACAGCGCCAGCGGCAGCGGATCGAAATCGGCCGGCGCGAGGCCCGGGTAGCCGATCCAGACGAGCGGCTCGCGGCGGATGATCGCGTCGCCGTCCGGATCCGCGCGATCGGCATCGGCCTGCGCGGTTGCGCCAGGCGGCGCGGCCGCATCGGGCACCGACACCAGCGCGAGATCGAGCACGCGCTTGCCGAGCCGCTCGCGCAGGCGCGGCGTGGGCGCGCAGAACACCTCGACCTGCGCGTGCGGATGCAGGATCGAGAACTGCCGCAGCAGCGGCGGCAGGAACACGGTGGCGTAATCGTCGGGGCAGCCGAAGCGGATCGTGCCCGACAGCCCCTTGCCCGACAGGTCGGCCAGCGCCTCGTCGTGCAGCCGCAGGATGCGCTGCGCGTGCGCCAGCAGCCGCTCGCCGGGGTGCGTCAGCACCACGCCGCGCCCGGTGCGCTGGAACAGCGGCTGATCGACCGTGTCCTCCAGCCGGCGCAACTGCTGGCTCAGCGCCGATTGCGTCCGGCCCACGCGTTCGGCCGCGCGGCTCAGCGTGCGCACCTCGGCGATCGCGACGAAGCTGCGCAGCAAATCGATATCGAGCGTCCGGCTCACGGTCGGGGCTCCAAGGTATTAGGTATTCTTCTATCTGGAATTAAAACTATTAGATTCTATAAAACCAGATCGGCCTCTAGACTGCAAGTCGTCCGATTCACCGAACCCAGTCAGGAGCGCCACCGTGTCCCGCAATCAAGACGAGAAATTCTGGCAGCAGGCGAAACAGCATCTGATCCGCTACGGCGGCATGTTCGAGCCGATGATCGTCGAGCGTGCGCAGGGCAGCTTCGTGTACGACGCGGACGGCCGCGCGATCCTTGATTTCACGTCGGGCCAGATGAGCGCGGTGCTGGGCCACAGCCATCCCGAGATCGTCTCGGTGATCACCGAATACGCGGGCAAGCTCGATCACCTGTTCAGCGGCATGCTGTCGCGGCCGGTGGTGGATCTGGCGGCGCGCCTGGCCGACATCACGCCGCCCGGCCTCGACCGCGCGCTGCTGCTGAGCACCGGCGCCGAATCGAACGAGGCGGCGATCCGCATGGCCAAGCTCGTCACCGGCAAGTACGAGGTGGTCGGCTTCGCGCAGTCGTGGCACGGCATGACCGGCCACGCGGCCTCGGCCACCTACAGCGCGGGGCGCAAGGGCGTGGGCCCGGCGGCGGTCGGCTCGTTCGCGATTCCGGCGCCGTTCACGTATCGGCCGCGCTTCGAGCGCAATGGTCAGTATGACTATCTGGCCGAACTCGATTACGCGTTCGACCTGATCGACCGCCAGTCGAGCGGCAATCTGGCGGCGTTCATCGCCGAGCCGATCCTCAGCTCGGGCGGCATCATCGATCTGCCGCCCGGCTATCTGGCGGCGCTCAAGCGCAAGTGCGAGGAGCGCGGCATGCTGCTGATCCTCGACGAGGCGCAAACGGGCGTGGGCCGCACCGGCACGATGTTCGCGTTCGAGCGCGACGGCGTGACGCCCGACATCCTGACGCTGTCGAAGACGCTGGGCGCGGGCCTGCCGCTGGCCGCCGTGGTCACCTCGGCCGAGATCGAGGAGCGCGCGCACGAGCGCGGCTATCTGTTCTACACGACGCACGTGTCGGATCCGCTGCCGGCCGCGGTGGGCCTGCGCGTGCTCGACGTGGTGGCGCGCGACGGGCTGGTGGCGCGCGCGAACCTGATGGGCGAGCGCCTGCGCAACGGCCTGCTGGGCCTGATGGAGCGCTTCGACTGCATCGGCGACGTGCGCGGGCGCGGGCTGCTGCTCGGCATGGAAGTGGTCAAGGATCGCCGCACCAAGGAGCCGGCCGACGGGCTCGGCGCGAAGATCACGCGCGAATGCATGAACCTCGGCCTCAGCATGAACATCGTGCAGTTGCCGGGCATGGGCGGCGTGTTCCGGATCGCGCCGCCGCTGACGGTCAGCGAGGCGGAAATCGATCTCGGCGTGGAACTGCTGGGCAAGGCGATCGAAAAGGCGCTTTGATGCACGGCGCATGAGCCGTGCGCGGCCGGCCCGAACCGGCCTGACCCGATGTAAACGAAACGGGGCGGCAACCGTCGAAGGTTGCCGCCCCGCGTTGTTTGCGCCCGGCGGTGCGGATGCGGGCGCGGGCGATCAGCCGCGCGTGGTCGTCTTGACGTCGACGCTGGCCTTGATCGCGTTCGAATACGGGCAGATCGTGTGGGTGACTTCGGTCAGCTTCGCCGCGTCGGCCTCGGGCAGGCCGGGCAGGAACACGTCGAGTTCGGCCGTGATGCCGAAGCCGCCTTCCGAGCGCGGGCCGATGCCGATCGTCGCGGTGACGGTCGTGCCTTCGGGCACCTTGATCTTGGTTTGCTGGGACGCGACGCGCATCGCGCCGAGGTAGCAGGCCGAATAACCGAGCGCGAACAGCTTCTCGGGGTTGGCGCCGTCGCCGCCGGGGCCGCCGAGTTCCTTCGGCACCGTGAGCTGCAGCGCCATCGTGCCGTCGGCGAGTTCGGTCTTGCCGTCACGGCCGCCACCGGCCGCGGTGGCGGTGGTCTTGTACTTTGCATCGACTGACATAAGCTGCTCCTGTCTCGGGTTGGCAAAACGAGGGGGAAAAGCGGTGTTCATGCAAGCGCCGCCCATGTTAGGGGGCGACCGCGGTTTCGTCCAGCGCCGCGGGCCGGGTGGCCCGCGGGCGTTTCATGGCGCGCTGCGGCGCGCGCCCGCGCTGGCGAGACCGCCCGGTCTCGCCCGGGCTCGCTTCTCGCGCCCATGCCGGCGCGTCCGCTCGTTCCTTTCGCTCGCGCCCGCGGAGCAAGCCCCGGACCCGTCGCGCCGCGCCGCCGTCACGGTTCCTCGCCCACCGGCACATCGAGCCCCACCTTCACGCGATCCATGCTGACCAGCGTCTTGAAGCGCTTGACGTTGTTGTTCGAGAAGAACAACTGGCGCGTCAGTTCGTTGTACTGCTCCATGTGCTGGACCGACAGGATCAGCACGAAATCCCATTCGCCGGCCACGTAGTAGCACTGCTGGATCTGCGGGCAGCGCGCGAAGCTGCGCTTCATCGCGTCGAGCTGGTCGATCTGCTCGCTTTCCACTTCCACGTTGACGACGATTGTCAGCGGATGCCCGGTTTTCTCGGGCGAAACGATGGCCGTGTAGCGTTCGATCACGCGCTCGTCGGCCAGGCGGCGCAGGCGGCGGTTGACGGCCGCCGTGGAAAGGTTGACGCGCGTGCCGAGTTCGTTCTGCGGCGTTTGCGCGTCGCGCTGGATTTCGGCCAGCAGCTTGCGGTCGTAGGTGTCGAGGGGCGAGGTCATGGGAGCGGGGCGGGATCGCCCGGAATCGATAAAAAATTGCGCCGGTACAAGCGATAAAGCGACGGAATTCGCCGGGCGCAGAAATATTATTGTGCTCAACCTGTGCAGGACTCACAAGCATCCATCACGCATCAATCGGCTCGACGCATCGAGGACACGCCCCATGGAAGAACGTTCGTTACAAGCCACGCTGGCCGGCTGGCGCCAGCAATTCCATCGCTACCCGGAAACCGGCTTCGAGGAGGTGCAGACTGCCGATCGCGTGGCCGCCATCCTCGGCGCGCTCGGCATGGAGGTGCATCGCGGCATCGGCGGCACCGGGCTGGTGGCGAACCTGCGCGTGGGCAGCGGCACGCGCGCGATCGGCATCCGCGCCGAAATGGACGCGCTCAACATCGCCGAGCAGGCGCCGGGCCGCGCCTACGCGTCGTGCGTGCCGGGCAAGATGCATGCGTGCGGCCACGACGGCCACATGTCGATGGTGCTCGGCGCCGCGCAACTGCTGGCCGAGCGCCGCGATTTCGACGGCACCGTGCGCTTCATTTTTCAGCCCGCCGAGGAGCACGGGCGCGGCGCGAAGGCGATGATGGCCGACGGCCTGTTCGAGCGCTTTCCGGTGGAGGCGATCTTCGGCGCGCACAACATGCCGGGCATGCCGGCCGGTTCATTCGCGACGCGTGCGGGCGGCATCATGGCGAGCGAGGACAACTTCGTGATTCGCGTGCGCGGGCGCGGCACGCACGCGGCGCGCCCGCAGATGGGCGTCGATCCGATCGTGATCGCCTCGCAGATCGTGCTGGCGCTGCAAACCATCGTGTCGCGCAATCTCGATCCGGGCCTGCAGGCGGTGATCTCGTGCACCGAATTCATCACCGACGGGCTGCGCAACGTGATCCCGTCGAACGTGACGATCAAGGGCGACACGCGCAGCTACGCGAGCGACGTGCAGGCGATGCTGGCCGCGCGCATGCGCGAGATCAGCGAGGGCATCTGCCACGCGCACGGCGCGCGGTGCGAATTCGACTACACGCACGAGTTCGCACCCACCGTCAATTCGGAGGCCTATGTGCCGCTGGCCGTCGAGGCGGCCACGCGCGTGGCCGGCGCGGCCGCCGTCGATCCGAACGTGCAGCCGATGATGATCTCCGAGGATTTCGGCGCGTTCCTGCAGGCGGTGCCCGGCAACTTCGTGTTCATCGGCAACGGCGAGGCGGCGGGCCAGGGCGGCACGCCGCTGCACAACGCGTCCTACGATTTCAACGACGCGATCCTGCCGATTGGCGCGCGCTATTTCGCGGAGCTCGCGCGGCTGGCGTTGCCGCGCGGTTGAATCGCCAAGCCGGGGCGAGCGCCGCGTCGAACGCTCAGCGCGGCGCGGTTTCCGTCGCGGCCAGCGCCTCGACCGTCTGCGCCGTGGTCCACAGCGCATGCGCGAGGAAACGGTAGTTGATCAGCGCAGCCAGATAACCGTCGCCCTCGGGCACGCGCGGCCCGGCCGTGGCGTCGCGCACCACCACCACCTCGAAGCCCTGCTCGATCAGCTCGCGCAGATGCGATTCGATGCACAGGTTCGCGGCCATGCCCGCGAGCAGCACCTGCGAGACGCCGCGCTTGCGCAACTGCAGCGCGAGATCGTTGGTTTCCGGGCCGTACACCTTGTGCGGCGAGGCGATGATCGTTTCGCCGTCGAGGATGTAGGGCTTGTAGGCGTCGAGGAAATCGGCGCCCGAATGCTCGAAGCCGTCGAGCGTGGTCGGCCCCTTGCGCGCGAACATGCCGATCGCATGCATGGCCTTTTCGAGCGGGCCGCCAAACTGCCAGCCGTGATCGCACGGGTAGTAATAGTGCGGCGAGACGGCCACCACGATGCCGGCCTGCTTCGCCGTCCTGAACAGCGTTTCGAGGTGTTCCACCGTGCCGTTCTCGACGATGCTCTCGCCGACCAGCGGCCAGGTCACGCCGGCGGGGCTCAGGAAATCGTTCTGCGGATCGACCACGACGAGCGCGGCCTTGCTGCGGTCGAACCGGAAGCCGGTGGCGGGCAGGCCCGGCTCGGCGGGATCGTCGTAGGCGGGGTGGCGGTGCGGTTGCGTTGCGTGACTCATGCGAAGCTCCAGGGCAAGGAAGGGCGTTGCGGGAACAGCGAGGAACGGCGGCCGGTCATGCGGTTAAAAAATAAATGACCGGTCACCTTATTTTTGAGCCAAAAAAAAGCTCACCCCAACCAGCGGGCAAGCACCACTTTCTCGAATCGTTCGCAGGCCTTGCCGTTGCGCTCCACCTTGCTGCGCATCACGGCGCCTTCGTAGCTCTCCACCAGGATCGCGGCCAGCTCGTCCGCGTCGCTGCCCGCATCGAGCTCGCCTTGCGCCTGGGCCTCGCGCAGGCAATCGGCCAGCAGCGTTTGCCAGCGCCCGAGCAGGCGCTGCGCGGTGCGGCGCGCGTCGTCGTTCGAGGCGGCCAGTTCGAGCGAGAGATTGCCGATCAGGCAGCCGAGCGTGAAGCCCGAGGCGCGATGATCGTCGGTCAGTTGGCGGAAGAAGCGGCGCACGCGGGCCAGCGGCTTGCCGCGGCCCTCACTCAGCACGGCGCCGTGGCGCGTTTCGATCGATTGCCAGTAGGCGTCGAGGATCTCGCCCGCGAACGCTTCCTTGCTGTCGAAGTAGTTGTAGAACGAGCCCTTCGGCACGCTGGCCGCCTCTGCGATGTCCTGCACCGCGCAGCCGTTGAAGCCCTGTTCGTGCACGACGCGCTGGCCCGTGGCGATCAGGCGGAGACGGACTTCGGGATTGGGCGGGCGCGGCATGATGACGGGAGCGGACGATGACCGGTGGCGGTGGAATGCGTAGCAAGATAACCGGTCATCTATTCACTGTCAATCGCGCGCCGTCATGCCTGCCGATAGTGGGCCAGCAGCACTTCGACCGGATGGCGCAGGCGCTGGCCGGTCAGCCGCTCGGTCTGGCAGCGGCACGAATAGCCGGTGGCGAGCAGCTCGCCCTCCGCGTCGGCCGCCACGTGTTTCGCCCACGATTGCGAGAAGATCGTGGCCGAGGTGCCGCGATTGCGCGCCTCGTGGCCGTAGGTGCCGGACATCCCGCAGCAGCCGCTGGCCAACATCCGCAGCGTGAGGCCGGCCGCCTCGAACACCGGTTGCCACAGCGCGGCGGCGGCGCTCGCGTTGGTGCGCTCGGTGCAATGCGGCAGCAGCCGGAACGCCTGCGCCGGCGCAGGGCGCGGCGCTTGCGCACGCAACGCCTCGACGAGCCACTCCTGCGGCAGCCGCACCTCGGGCACCGCGCCGATCCCGTCGACCTTTCGGTATTCCTGACGATAGACGAGCGTCATCGCCGGATCGAGGCCCACCAGCGCGATGCCGCTGTCGGCCAGCGCGGCCAGATGCGCCGCGTTGCGCCGGGCCGCGCGCGCGAACCGCGGCAGGAAGCCCTGCACGTGCAGCGGCTTGCCGTTCGGCAGGAACGGCGCGACGAACACGCGATAGCCGAGCGCATGCGCGAGCGCGAGCCAGGCCGCGGCCACCGGCGTTTCGAAATAGCGCGTGAACGCGTCCTGCACGACGATCACGCTGCGCGCGCGTTCGGACTCGGACAGCGCGGCCAGCCGCTGCGGCGTGGCCGTTTCGGCCCGTGCCGCGCGCAGCGCGTCGGGCCAGGATGCATCGTGCAGCGCGGGCGCATCGACGATGCCCGCCGCGCGCTCGATCAGCGCCGCCACGGGCGCGGCGCGCAGCGCGGCGTTGTAGAGGCGCGGCAGGCCGGGCACGGCGGCCAACCGCGGCAGCGTGAATTCGAGCGAGCCGATCAGGTGATCGCGCAGCGGCCGCAGGTAGCGCGTGTGATAGCGCGCCAGGAAGCGCGAGCGGAATTCGGGCACGCTCACCTTCACCGGACATTGCCCCGCGCACGACTTGCAGGCGAGGCAGCCGGCCATCGCGTCGTACACCTCGTGCGAGAAATCGGTTTCGCCGCCGCGCCGGCGCAGGCTGTTCAGGGCGCGCACCGGCCACGCGGCGGCGCGCGGCTCGGCGGCGAGATCCGCGCCGGCCTCGGTCTGGCGGCGCAGCCATTCGCGCATCAGCGAGGCGCGGCCCTTGGGCGACTGCACGCGCTCGCGCGTGGCCTTCCACGACGGGCACATCGCGTCGTCGGGATCGAAGTTGTAGCAGGCGCCGTTGCCGTTGCAATGCACGGCGTCCGAGTTGGCCTGCCAGACGCGCTCGTCGATGCGCCGGTCGAGCTCGCCGCGCAGCGTGGTGGTGTCGATGCGCAGCAGCGCGGCTTCGCTGCCGGCCGGCGTGGCGATCTTGCCGGGGTTCAACTGGTTGTGCGGATCGAACGCGGCCTTCAGTTGCTGCAGGGCCGGGTAGAGCGGGCCGAAATACTCGGGCACGTATTCGGAGCGCACGCCCTTGCCGTGCTCGCCCCACAGCAGGCCGCCGTAGCGGCGCGTCAGCGCGGCCACCGCATCCGAGATCGGCCGCACCAGCGCGGCCTGCGCCGGGTCGCGCATGTCGAGTGCCGGGCGCACGTGCAGCACGCCCGCATCGACGTGGCCGAACATGCCGTAGCGCAGGCCGTGGCCGTCGAGCAGCGCGCGGAATTCGGCGATGTAATCGGCCAGATGCTCGGGCGGCACGGCCGTATCCTCGACGAACGGCTGCGGCCGCGCCTCGCCGCGCGCATTGCCGAGCAGGCCCACCGCGCGCTTGCGCATCGCATACACGCGCCGCACGGCGGCCTCGCCGTCCGCGATCGTGTGGCCGAGGCGCGTCACCTGCCGGTCGGCTTCGAGATGCGCGACGAACGCGGCCACGCGGGCACGCACGTCGGCCGCGTCGTCGCCGCTGAATTCGACGAGGTTGATGCCGTTCGCTTCGTCCTGCGAAGCGTCGCCGGCCGGGAAGAACTCGGCCACGCTCTGCCAGACGATGTCCTCGCGCGCGAGCCGCAGCACCGTCGAATCGACGGTCTCGATCGACAGCGGGCGATGGTCGAGCAGCGCGCGCGCATCGCGCAGCGCGTCCATGAACGCCGGATAGCGGATGTTGACGAGCATCGCGTGCTTCGGCTCCGGCAGCACGTTCAGCGTGGCTTCCACCACGAAGCCGAGCGTGCCCTCCGAGCCGCACAGCACGCTGTTGAGGTCGAAGCGGCCGTGCGCGTCGCGCAGATGCGCGAGATCGTAGCCGGTCAGGCAGCGGTTCAGCGCCGGGAACTGCGTGCGGATCCGCTCGGCCTCGCGCGTCTGGATGCCGTGCGCGGCGCGATGGACGCGGCCGATGGCGTCGTCGCGGCGGCACAGCGCGTCGAGCGCGGCGTCGTCCACCGGTGCGCTCGACAGCCGCTCGCCGCCGATCAGCACGGTGTCGAGCGCGAGCACGTGGTCGCGCGTCTTGCCGTAGGTGCAACTGCCCTGGCCGCTCGCGTCGGTGCTGATCATGCCGCCGAGGGTGGCGCGGTTCGAGGTCGACAGTTCCGGCGCGAAGAACAGGCCGTGCCGTTTCAGTTCGGCGTTGAGCTGATCCTTCACCACGCCGGCCTCAACGCGCGCGGTGCGCGCGACCGGATCGATCGCGAGAATCCGGTTCATGTGGCGCGACAGATCCACCACGATGCCCTCGGTCAGCGATTGCCCGTTGGTGCCGGTGCCGCCGCCGCGCGGCGCGACGGCCACCGCGCGAAAGCGCGGCTCGGCGAGCAGCCGGGCGATGTGCGCCACGTCGCCCGCGTGGCGCGGGAACAGCGCGGCGGCGGGGCGGCGCTGGTAGATCGAGTTGTCGGTGGCGAGCACGGTGCGCGTGGCGTCGCTGCGGTCGATCTCGCCCTCGAAGCCGGCTGCCCGCAATGCATGCAGGAAAGGATCGATGGCGGGCGCGGAGCGCGTGGCGACGGGAAGCCGGGCGATGGTCATGAGGGCGTCGCCTGAACGGCGCGATTTCGGTATCGTGGAGCCTCATTGTCGCGTTCGCGGCGGGCCTCGGCAAACGTATGTTCGTCGGGCAGATCATGAGGTTTATGAATGAATCACCGAAAACTCACGCCGTCGATGTCGCTGCTGCTGGCGTTCGAGGCCGCGGCGCGGCACGAGAGCTTCACGCGCGCGGCCGAGGAGCTGGCGCTGACGCAAAGCGCCGTCAGCCGGCAGGTGCAGGCGCTGGAGGCGATGCTCGACGTGGCGCTGTTCGTGCGTGAAGGCAAGCGCATCGCGCCCACCGACGCCGGGCGCGCCTACATGGCCGAGCTGGGCGATGCGCTGGCGCGCATTCGCGACGCGACGCTGCGCGTGCTGGCCTCCACCGCGCCGGCCACGCAGTTGCGCGTCGCCACGCTGCCCACGTTCGGCGCGAAATGGCTGATGCCGCGCCTGCCGCGGTTCTATCAGGCGCATCCGTCCTGGCAGATCGATCTGCATTCGCGGATCGGCCCGGTGGATTTCGCGGCGAGGGATCTCGACGCGGCGATCGCCGTGGGCGACGGCCGCTGGCCCGAGCTGATCGCACACCGGCTGCACGACGAGGAACTGGTGCTGGTCGGCAGCCCCGCCGCGTTGCCGGCGGCGTGGCAGGCGCGCGGCGGCCGGGCGAAACGCCGCGCCGCGCCGAGTGCCGAATGGCTGGCCGCGCAGTTGGCCCAACTCGCGCTGCTGCGCGTGCGCAGCTTTCCCGACGCGGGGCGCGTCTGGTGCGAGGCGCAGGGCGTGCCGCACGATGCGCTGCGCCCCGGCCCCAGTTTCGAGCTGACGTCGCACCTGATCCAGGCCGTGATCGCCGGGATCGGCGTGGCGCTCGTGCCGCGCATGCTGGTGGAGGAGGAACTGCGCGACGGGCGGCTCGTCAGCCCGTTCGCGCCGGTGCCGAGTTCGCGCGCCTACTTTCTTGTCTATCCGCCGCGCGTGGCGCAGCATACGGTGCTCGTGGCGTTTCGCGACTGGTTGCTGGCCGATCTGGGCCGGCAGCAGGGCGATGCGCCGAGCCGGCACAAGGAGCCTCGATGACCGAACCGACCGAATCACACGCAGCGCTTTCCGTGGCGGCGGACGGCGAACCCGCCATCGCCCCGCGCCGCCGTCATCTGCTGCTGACGAGCCTGCTGCTGTTGCTGGCGGCGATCGCCGTGGCGCTGGCCGGCGGCTTCGGCTGGATGACCGGGCAATGCCGCGACCTCGGCCTCGCGGCCGGCTGGACCGCGCTGTTCGCCGTGCTCGGCGTGGGCGGCGCGCTCGAGAACGCGCCGTTCGCGCTGCTCGGGCTGGCGGCGTGGGTCGGCCTGATCGCCGTGCTGCGCAATCGGGTGACATGGCGCGTGACGGGCACGCAGGTCTGGATCGCCGCGCTGCTGCTCTATCTGCTCGCCGCCACCGTCGCCTGGTTCGCGATGCCGGCCGATACGTGCCGGATCCACTTCTGAGCGGTAGCGCACACAACGGGCCGCAATGCCGGTCATTGCGCCGCACGCTTACCACTTTTGACATTTCTGTCACGACGAAGCGGTTACCATGGCGCGGGAGCGCGCGGCCCGACCGGCCGCGCGTGTTCTGTTTTCACGAACCTATCGGAGCACTGACCATGAGCATCTTTGGCGATATCGTGAACAAGCTGTTCGGCAAGGCCAAGCCTGACGCAGCACCGCCCGCGGCAGCGGCGCAACCCGATCCCGCAGCGGCCCAGGCCGCCGCGCCCGACGCCGCCCCGGCGCCGGCCCCGCTGTCCGACGTCGACGTGGCCGCCGTGCTCGACCAGCTCGTCAGCGAAAGCGGGCAAACGCTGAACTGGCGCGTGTCGATCGTCGACACCATGAAGGCGCTCGGCGTCGACAGCAGCCTCGATCACCGCAAGCAGCTCGCGCAGGAACTGAAGTACGACGGCGACACGAACGATTCGGCCAGCATGAACATCTGGCTGCACAAGAAGCTGATGCAGGCGCTCGCGGCCAACGGCGGCAAGCTGCCGGACGATCTGGCGAACTGAACGGCGCGCCGCCGGCTTTCATCGGCGGCATCGCAATGACAAAGGGCCGACGCGGCAGCGCGTCGGCCCTTTTTTCATGACGCCCGCGCCCGCGAACGGGCCGGCGTCACTGCTTCACGAGTTGGCCGTCGCGCAGCCGCCAGAGGCCGAGCGGGTTGGCATCCTGCAGCGCCTCGGGCAGCAGTTCGGCGGGCAGATCCTGATAGCAGACCGGACGCAGGAAACGGTCGATCGCCAGCGTGCCGACCGAGGTGGTGCGCGCATCGGACGTGGCCGGGAACGGGCCGCCGTGCACCATCGCGTGACACACCTCCACGCCCGTGGGATAGCCGTTCGCGAGAATCCGCCCGACCTTGCGCTCCAGCACCGGCAGCAGGCGCTTGGCCAGCGGATAGTCGGCCGGATCGAGCAGCAGCGTGGCCGTCAGTTGGCCTTCGATGCCGTCGAGGATGCCGAGCAGTTCGGCCTCGTCGCGGCAGGCCACCACGATCGACGCCGGCCCGAAGATTTCGTCGGCCAGGCCGTGATTCGCGGCGAACGCGGCGGCGGTGGTGCGATACAGCACAGGCAGCGCCGTGCAGACGTTCGCGTCGGCGATGCCGCTCGCCACCTGCGCCACGTCGGGCTGCTGCGCGCGCTCGTCGATCTGGCGGCGATAGGTGGCGGCGATGCCGGCCGACAGCATCGGCTGCGCCTGCTTGGCGGCGATGGCGGCCGAGGCGTCGGCCACGAACGCGTCGAGTTCGGGGCCGGCGATTGCGAGGATCAGGCCCGGGTTGGTGCAGAACTGGCCCGCGCCGAGCGTCAGCGAATCGGCGAAGCCCTGCGCGATTTGCGCGCCGCGTTGCTTCAGCGCGGCCGGCATCAGGAGCACCGGGTTGATGCTGCTCATTTCCGCGTGGACGGGGATCGGTTCGGCGCGCCTGGCCGCGATCGCCGACAGCGCGAGGCCGCCGCGGCGCGAGCCGGTGAAGCCCACCGACTTGATCGCCGGATGCGCGACCAGCGCCTCGCCCACCGTGTTGCCCTTGCCGATCACGAGCGAGAACACGCCTTCGGGCAGGCCCACGTCGGCCACCGCCTGCTGGATCGCGCGGCCCACCAGCTCCGAGCCGCCGAGGTGCGCCTCGTGCGCCTTGGCCACCACCGGGCAGCCGGCCGCGAGCGCGGACGCCGTGTCGCCGCCCGCCACCGAGAACGCGAGCGGGAAGTTGCTGGCGCCGAACACCGCCACCGGGCCGACCGGGATCTTGCGCGCGCGCAGGTCCGAGCGCGGCAGCGGCTTGCGCTCGGGCAGCGCGGAATCGAGCGTGGCGTCGAGCCAGCGGCCGTCGCGCACCACCGTCGCGAACAGGCGCAACTGGCCGCAGGTGCGGGCGCGTTCGCCTTCGAGGCGCGCCACCGGCAGCGCCGTTTCCAGATGCAGACGCTCGATCAGCGTCGGGCCGAGCGCCTCGATGCGTTCGGCGATCCGTTCCAGCAGCGCGGCGCGCGTGTCGAGCGGGGCGTTGCGGAACGCGTCGAACGCGGCGTCGGCGAGGCGGCAGGCGCGATCGACGTCGTCCGCGCCGCCGGGGCCGAATTCGGGTTCGATTTCCTGGCCGGTGGCCGGCACGAAGGCGCGCAGCGTGCCCTGCGCGCCGCGCACCGAGGCGGCGCCGATCAACATGTTTCCGGTGATGTCTTGCGTCATTGCGTCAATCTCCTGCAGGTCGATGAGTCGGGGCGGCGCGGCGAGCGGGCGTCGCGCACGGGATGGA
>NZ_JAAGPF010000177.1 GCF_017104645.1 Burkholderia sp. Ac-20379 | reverse complement strand
GCGATGTAGGGAAGATACGTAGAAAGAGGAGGCTCAGAATGGAGGATGAAGAGGGGAGATAAGGGGTGTGGATCGAGCAGGTGTATAGCATGGAGGGGCACGAGTTAGGAAATGAAGAGGAAGCATGGGAGGTCGGAGGATAGCTGTACTTAGGAGATGTAGGAAGGAGTGAAAAGGAGCGTAGGGCAGGTGGTGAAAAACGAGGGGGGGGGGGGGGGGGGGGGGGGTTTTTTTTTTC
>NZ_JAAGPF010000176.1 GCF_017104645.1 Burkholderia sp. Ac-20379 | reverse complement strand
TGCGCGCGGCTACGACATCCCGGCCGGCCCGCTCGAAGGCGCGCTGAACCGCTTCGGCCACGAAGCCGGCATCCTGCTCGCGTTCCCGGCCTCGCAAGTGGCCGGGCTGCAAAGCGGCGGCCTGCACGGCAGCTATGCGGTGCCGCAGGCGCTCGAGCGGTTGCTGGCCGGCAGCGGCCTGGCCGCGCAGCGCCAGGCGAGCGGCGGCTACACGCTGGTGCACGCCGCGCAGAGCGGCGCGGCCGCCGGCGGCGATTCCGCCATCGCGCTCGCGCCCGTGCAGGTGCGCGACCGCGCCGTGAAGGCCGAGAGCTACCGCCCGCAGCAGGAAGCCGGCATCACGCGCTCGGCCGCGTCGGTGCTCGACACCGCGCAGGCCGTCAACATCGTGCCGGCGCAGGTGCTGCGCGACCAGAAGCCGCGCAACCTCGACGACGCGCTCGCCAACATCAGCGGCATCACGCAGGGCAACACGCTGGCCGGCACGCAGGACGCGATCATGAAGCGCGGCTTCGGCGACAACCGCGACGGCTCGATCATGCGCAACGGCATGCCGGTGGTGCAGGGCCGCGCGCTGAACGCCACCGCCGACAGCGTCGAGGTGCTCAAGGGGCCGACCTCGCTGCTGTACGGGATCATGGATCCGGGCGGCGTGATCAACGTGGTCAGCAAGGTGCCGCAACTGACGCGCTCGAACACCGTGTCGGTGACCGGCGAAACCTACGGGCACGGCAAGAACGGCGGCGACATGACGCTCGACCTGACCGGCCCGATCGGCGACAGCAAGCTCGCCTACCGGCTGATCGTCGATCACTCCGATGAGCCTTACTGGCGCAACTTCGGCACGAGCCGCGAGACGCTGGTGGCGCCGTCGCTCGGCTGGTACGGCCGCGACACGCAGGTGGTGGTGTCGTACGAGCATCGCGATTTCCTCTACCCGTTCGACCGCGGCACGGCGCTCGACCCGCGCACCAACCAGCCGCTGGCGATTCCGGCGCGCGAGCGGCTCGACGAGCCCTGGAACAACATGGTGGGCCAGTCGAACCTGGTGCAGGTGCAGGCCGATCACCAGTTCAATCCGGACTGGAACGTGCACGTGGGCTACAGCTTCAACCGCGAGACCTACGACGCCAACCAGGTGCGCACCACCGGCGTGAACACCGCCAAGGGCACGCTCACGCGCAGCGACGACGCCACCCACGGCGCCAACAGCAGCGACAGCTACGGCATCGCCTACGTGAACGGCAAGGTGCGGCTGGCCGGCATGCGCCACGACCTGCAGTTCGGCATGGACAGCGAATACCGCCGCATCTTTCGCGCCGACCTGCTGCGCCAGTCGGTGTCGGTGCCGTTCAGCTATCTGAACCCCGTCTACGGCCTGATTCCGCCGTCGTCCACCGTGTCGGCGCCCGACAGCGATCAGACCGACGCGCTGCACAGCCTCGGCCTGTTCGCGCAGGACACCGTGCATCTGACCGACAAGTGGATCGTCACCGGCGGCGTGCGCTTCATGCGCTACAGCGAGCTGGCCGGCAAGGGCCGGCCGTTCGTCGCCAATACCGATCTGAACGGCACCAAGTGGCTGCCGCGTCTCGGCGTCGTCTACAAGGCCACGCCGTGGTTCTCCGTGTACGGCAACTATTCGCAATCGCTGAAGCCGACCTCGTCGATCGCGGCGCTGGCATCGGGCTATTCCATCACCGGCGCGACGCCGCCGGAGCAGGCCACCGCCTACGAAGTCGGCGCCAAGCTCGACATGCCGTCGGGCATGACCGGCACGCTCGCGCTGTTCAACATCGACAAGAAGAACGTGCTGGTGTCGCAGTACAACGACGCCACCAAGCTGACCGACTGGCGCACCTCGGGCCGCGCGCGCTCGCGCGGCATCGAGCTGGACGTGTCCGGCAAGATCGGCAACCACTGGAACGTGATCGCCAGCTACGCCTATATCGACGCCAAGACGACCGAGGATCCGCTGTACACCGGCAACCGCCTCTGGAACGTCGCACGCAACACCGGTTCGATCGCGGCCGTGTACGACTTCGGCTCGCTGTTCGGCGGCGACGATCTGCGCCTCGGCGGC
Organism: Burkholderia sp. Ac-20379; assembly: GCF_017104645.1. Lineage (GTDB taxonomy): Bacteria > Pseudomonadota > Gammaproteobacteria > Burkholderiales > Burkholderiaceae > Burkholderia. The sequence goes on along the minus strand of NZ_JAAGPF010000176.1, from coordinate 12,880 downwards.
TCGGCGCGCTACATCGGCTCGCGCCCCGGCGATTCGGCGAACAGCTTCACGCTGCCGTCCTACGTGCTGGCCGACGCGTTCGCGACCTACGACACCAAGATCGGCAAGCAGAACCTCAGCGTGCAGTTGAACGTCAAGAACCTGTTCAACCGCACCTACTACCCGTCGAGCGCGAACCGCTATTTCGTGGCGCTCGGCGACGCGCGGCAGGTGCTGCTGACCACCACGCTGCAGTTCTGACCGGAGCACGACGATGACCAGGACGAAGACGGATAAAACGGCGCGCGGCGCGGCCTCCGAAGGGCGCCGGCGCTGGCTCGGCGCCGCGGGCGCGCTGGTGGCGGGATGGGCGTCGAACGCGGCGGTGGCGTCCACATCGGCATCGGCATCGGCATCGCCCGGCGACGGGCAGGCCGCCGTCGTGCGCGTGACGATGCTGGTGCAACTGAACGGCCCGAACCTCGCGGTCGACAAGCAGATCGCCGCGCACCTCGGCGCGCGCGGCTATGCGGTGCGGCTGGTCGATCAGGATGCGGCGGTGGCCGCGGCGTCCGATGCCGATCTGGTGCTGATCTCGTCGACCGTGTCGGCGAAGGCCGTGCGCCCCGAATGGCGCTATCTGGCCAAGCCGCTGCTGACCTGGGAGAACGATTTCCTCGACGATCTCGCGATGACCGGCAAGCGCCACGACGCCGATTTCGGCGAGACGGGCAAGGAGCGCTACCTGTGGATCGTCAACGCGCCGCATCCGATCGCGGCGGGGCTGCCGGCCGGCACGGCCGACGTCTACCGCAAGCAGGCGCCGATGAGCTGGGGCAAGCCGGGGCTCGGCGCGGCGACCATCGCCACGGTCTACGGGCGGCCGGACAAAGCGGCGCTGTTCGCCTACGAGCGCGGCGCGACGATGGATTACGAATCGCTCGCCCCGGCGCGGCGCGTGATGTGCTTTCTCGACAACGACACGTTCCCGAACCTGTCGGCGGCGGGGATCGCGCTGTTCGACGGGGCGGTGGATTGGGCGGCGGGGCGGCGCTGATGTGATGGCCGGCGGCTGAACCGGCCCGCCGGAATGCAAAACGGATCGCCATGCGCGATCCGTTTTTTCATGCGGCGCCGGTTGCCGGTTCGGGCAACCGGCGCGAGCCGCGCCGTTACATCCCCGGCTTGCGCAACGTCACCCGCTTGATGTCCTTCACGATCACCAGATAACAGAGCACCGTCACCAGCGCATTGAGGCCGACGAACACCAGCGCGCCGTTGAACGAGCCGCTCGCGCTGACCAGGTAGCCGATCACGATCGGCGTGACGATCCCGGCCGCATTGCCGAACATGTTGAACAGGCTGCCCGACAGGCCGATCGCTTCCTTCGGCGCGGTATCGGCCACCACGGCCCAGCCCAGCGAGCCCACGCCCTTGCCGAAGAACGACAGCGCCATCAGCGCGATCACCAGCGCCGCGCTGTCCACGTAGTTGCAGCCGATGATGACCATCGACAGCGCCATCCCGGCGATGATCGGGATCTTGCGCGCCCGCGTCAGCGACACGCCGCGCTTGATCAACCAGTCCGAGAGCAGCCCGCCCAGCACGCCGCCGAGGAAACCGCAGATCGCCGGCAGCGAGGCCAGCACGCCGGCCTTCAGGATCGACATGCCGCGCGATTGCACGAGGTAGATCGGAAACCAGGTCAGGAAGAAGTAGGTCAGCACGTTGATGCAGTACTGGCCGATATAGACGCCGATCAGCATCCGGTTGCCGAGCAACTGGCGGATGTAGAACCAGCCGGCCAGCCGCTCCGGCGCGCCCTCGGCCGTCACCTGCTTGCCGCGCGTCTCGATCACGCCGCCGCCCTGCTCGATGTGATCGCGCTCGGCTTGGTTCACGCGCGGGTGATCCGCCGGGCTGCGCACGGCGCGCATCCAGATCACGGCCAGCACGATGCCGATCAGGCCCAGCCACAGGTACACGTGATGCCAGCCGAACGCGTGCGTGAGCCACGCCATCAGCGGCGTGAACAGCACGGCCGCGAAATACTGCGCCGCGTTGAAGATCGCCGACGCGGTGCCGCGCTCGCTGGTCGGGAACCAGCTCGCCACCACCTTGGCGTTGGCCGGGAAGGCCGGCGCTTCGGCGATGCCCACGGCGAAACGCAGCACGAACAGCGCCGCGATCGCGGCCGCCGCGCTGCCGGCCAGGCCGATCATGCTCTGCAGCAGCGTGAACAGCGACCACAGGAAGATGCTGCCCGCATACACGCGGCGCGCGCCGAAACGGTCGAGCAGCCAGCCGCTCGGCAACTGCGCGAGCACGTAGGCCCAGCTGAACGAGGAGAAGATGTAGCCCATCTGCACCGCGTCGATGCCGAACTCCTTGCGGATCGCCGTGCCGGTGATCGACAGCGTCGCGCGGTCCGCGTAGTTCAGCGTCGTCACGACGAAAATCATCAGCAGAATCCAATAACGGACGGCGGTCCGTTTGGCCGTCGTGGCCGGATTGGCGGTGCGGGTCGCTTCCATGTGTGTCCTGGCGAGAGCGCGGGTCGAGAATCGTTGTCGGTCTGGTACGGCGCCATTACGTCGGTGTAATGGTACGTCGTCGTACAACTGGGCAGTGTAGTGGCGCGGCACGAGCGGAACCACTCGGGTTTTCCCTCGCCTTGTAAAAATCGTCAGCGGCTTTTGTGACAAGGCGATGCGCCGAGCCGGGGCCGGATCGGTCGCGGCGATTCTTCTAGTCAGTCATCGTATCTGTTCGGCTACAATGTGCGGCACGAACTTTTTTGGACTGACGGAGCATATCCATGCAATTGACAGGCGAAATGCTGATCGGCGCTCAAGCCGTGAAGGGCACGGCAGGCACGGTGCAGGCGTTCAACCCGGCGCTCGGCGAAACCATTGCGGAGCCGGTGTTCGGCTCGGCGAACGAAGCCGACGTCGAGCGCGCCTGCGCGCTGGCGCAGCAGGCGTTCGACCCGTACCGCTCGGCGCCGCTCGAGCAGCGCGCGGCGTTCCTCGAGGCGATCGCCGACGAGATCCTCGAACTCGGCGACGCGCTGATCGAACGCGCCCAGGCCGAAACCGGCCTGCCCGCCGCGCGCCTGCAAGGCGAGCGCGGCCGCACGGTCGGCCAGCTCCGCCTGTTCGCGCGCGTGGTGCGCGACGGCCTGTTCCTCGGCGCGTCGGTCGATCCGGCGATGCCGGAGCGCACCCCGCTGCCGCGCTCGGATCTGCGCCTGCAGAAGATCGGCCTCGGCCCGGTGGTGGTGTTCGGCGCCAGCAACTTCCCCCTGGCGTTCTCGGTGGCGGGCGGCGACACGGCATCGGCGCTGGCGGCCGGCTGCCCGGTGATCGTCAAGGCGCACGAAGCCCACCTCGGCACCTCGGAGCTGGTGGGCCGCGCGATCCAGCGCGCCGTCGCCCGCACCAACATGCCGGAAGGCACGTTCTCGCTGATGATGGGCCCGGGCCGCGTGATCGGCGCCGCGCTCGTCAAGCACCCGGCGATCAAGGCCGTGGGCTTCACCGGTTCGCGCCAGGGCGGCCTCGCGCTCGTGAACCTCGCGAACGCACGCCCCGAGCCGATCCCCGTCTACGCCGAAATGGCCAGCATCAACCCGTTCGTGGTGTTCCCGGCGGCGCTGGCCGCGCGCGGCGAGAAGATCGCGCAGGGCTTCGTCGATTCGCTGACGATGGGCGTGGGCCAGTTCTGCACGAACCCGGGCCTGGTGATCGCGATCGACAGCCCGGAACTCGACGCGTTCTCGAACACGGCAGCCGCCGCGCTCGGCGGCAAGCCGGCCGGCACGATGCTCACGCGCGGCATCGCCGAAGCGTATTCGAACGGCCGCGCCAAGCTGCAAGGCGCCGACGGCGTGCGTCAGCTCGGCACGGGCGGCGCGGGCGAAGGCGGCTGCGCGATGTCGGGCGCCCTGTTCGACGTGGCAGCCGAAACCTTCCTGCGCGAGCATGCGCTGCGCGACGAAGTGTTCGGCCCGGCTTCGCTGATCGTGCGCTGCCGCGATCTCGCCGAAGTGGCGACGGTGCTCGAAGCGCTCGAAGGCCAGCTCACGGCCACGCTGCAGATCGACGAAGCCGATTACGACGCGGCCCGCACGCTGGTGCCGATCCTCGAACGCAAGGCCGGCCGTCTGCTCGTGAACGGCTTCCCGACCGGCGTGGAAGTGTGCGACGCGATGGTGCACGGCGGCCCGTTCCCGGCCACCTCGAACGCGATGTACACCTCGGTCGGCGCCACGGCGATCGACCGCTTCCTGCGCCCGGTGTGCTACCAGGATTTCCCGGAAGCGCTGCTGCCGGAAAGCCTGCGCGAAGCGAACCCGCTCGGCATCGCGCGCCTGCGCAACGGCCGCGGCGAGTAAGGCCTGACCGGCGCACGCGGCGGCGTTCGATGCCGCCGCGTGCGCCCGACGTGTTTCTACCGGCTTCGATGCGGCGGCTTCGAAGCCGTTTTTTTATGCGCGCGCCCGGCGCCGCCGAAGATCGTTTGCAGCCCGAACGATCGACGCGAGGCGATCCGGTTCCCGGCGCAATCCCGCGCCGCCCGCATGGGCGATCGCCTCGGCGCGGCCGTTCTGTGGCACGCTTGCGCGATGACCGCCGCGCCTTGCCGCCTTTCTCAGCCTCTTCCGCATCGCTGGCGCCGCTCCTGACGGCGCGGCATCGTCTCATTCGTATCGACTGACCTGACCTTGTCCGCCGCGGCTCGCCCGCCCGGCTTCGCATCGCACCGGCCGGTCCAGTTCCGCGGCGGCGCTTCTCCGGAGAACCGCCCGATGTCCTCGACGTCCCTTCCTTCGGCATCCGCCGCGCGCCCCGTGGTGCTGACGGGCGACCGCCCGACCGGCCCGCTGCATCTCGGCCACTACGTCGGCTCGCTGCGCACGCGGGTGCTGTTGCAGGACACCCATCAGCAGAACATCCTGATTGCCGACACGCAGGCGATGACCGACAACGCGCACGATCCGGACAAGGTCCGCCGCAACGTGCTCGAAGTGGCGCTCGATTACCTGTCGGTGGGCATCGATCCGGCCAAGACCACGATCTGCCTGCAATCGGCGCTGCCGGCGCTGGCCGAGCTGACGCTGCTGTACATGAACTTCGTCACGGTCGCACGGCTGGAGCGCAATCCCACGATCAAGGACGAGATTCAGGCGCGCGGTTTCGGGCGCGACATTCCGGCCGGCTTTCTCTGCTACCCGGTGGCGCAGGCGGCCGACATCACCGGCTTTCGCGCGACGGTGGTGCCGGTGGGCGAGGATCAGGCGCCGCTGATCGAGCAGACCAACGAGATCGTGCGGCGTTTGAACCGCCAGACCGAGCGCGAGCTGCTGCCCGAGGTGGAGGCGCTGATCCCCACGCTGGGCCGGCTGCCCGGCATCGACGGCAAGGCGAAGATGAGCAAGTCGCTCGGCAATGCGATCGCGCTGGCCGCGCCCGAGGACGCGATCCGCGCGGCGGTGCGGCAGATGTACACCGATCCGAACCACCTGCGCGCGTCGGACCCGGGCACCGTGGAGGGCAACGTGGTGTTCACGTATCTCGACGCGTTCGACGACGACGTGGCCGAAGTCGAGCGGCTCAAGGCCGCCTATCGCGCCGGCGGGCTTGGCGACATGGTCGTGAAGCGCCGGCTGGAGGAGCGCCTGCAGGCGTTCGTCGCGCCGATCCGCGCGCGGCGCGCTCAACTGGCGGCCGATCCGGGCTACGTGATCGACGTGCTGATGCAGGGCACCGAGCGCGCGCGCGAGCGCACGCAGGCCACGCTCGATGCGGTGCGCGAGGCGCTCGGCACGTTCTCGATCGAGCGCGTGCGCGAGCAGTACGCGTCGCTGAAGCGGTGACGGCCCGGCGCGCCCCGCGCGCGCTTGCGGCTGCCGATCAGAACTTGTGGCGCAGCGCGAGGCGCACGGCCACCTGATTCGACGTGGAGGCGGGGCCGTCGGTGCCGAGCACGAAGCCCGAATCGAGAATCGAGTTCGTGCGGTTGCCCGTCGCCTTCGACAGCGCGCCTTGCAGATACACGTCGGTGCGCTTCGACAGGTTGTAGTCGGCCATCAGCCCGATCGTGTGGATCTTCGGGCTGACGTTCCGCGCCGACGCATCGTACTTTTCGAGCGACAGCACGTATTCCGCGCCGACGAAGAACGATTGCGTCAGTTGCAGCATGCCGTTCAGTTCGAAGTTCTGATATTTCAGCGCGTTGAGCGAGGTGCCCGGCGCGACGATCGCGGCCGGCGAGCCGAGATAGATGTTGCCGGTGGGGTTCTTGTAGTTCGTGTTCGAATACGCGAAGCCCACGGTGGCGATGCCGAACGTGTAGTTCACGCCCACCCCGAAGATGCGCATGCGCTCGGCCAGGAAGCTCGCGTCGTTGCTGGCGATCGCGCCGGCCGCCGTCGCGCCCGGATGGTTCGCCTGCAAATAGGCGCCCGCCACCAGCAGGCCGCCGCGCGCGTATTGCGCGCCGACGCTCCAGGTGCGGTTGTTCGCGAAGCCGGTGTCGTTGCTGAACGCGTACGCGCCGCCGAAGCGCAGGCCGTTGAAATCCGGGCTCGCGTATTTGACGGCGTTGTCGAGGCGGAACGAGTTGTCGGTGTTGTCGTTGTCGTACGGGTGCGAGAACAGGTAGCCGGCCCAGTTGCCGTTGGCCGTGGTCGGCGCGAAGTAGTCGACCACCGAATCGTACTGGCGGCCGAACGTCAGCGTGCCGAGGCGCTTGTCCTGCAGGCCCACGTAGGCTTGCCGGCCGAACATCCGGCCGCCTTCCTGGGCCTTGCCCGAGCTGGCGTCGAAGCCGTTTTCGAGCTGGAACACGGCCGACAGCCCGCCGCCCAGATCCTCGTTGCCCTTCAGCCCCCAGCGGCTGCCCTGCGCGTAGCCGCTGGCCATTTCGAGCGCGCCGCCCTTGCCGCCGATGTTGTTGGTGTAGTTGAGCCCCTCGTCGATCACGCCGTACAGCGTGACGCTGCTCTGCGCGAAGGCCGGGGTGGCGGCGGCTGCCGTGACGGCGAGTGCCGCGATGCGCTTCTTCATTTGGATCTCCGAATCGTTCTGTCTGTTGTCGTTGGATAGGGCGGTGACGCCCGGGCCGGGGTGCGATGCGTGCGCCGGCAAGGGAACCGGCGCACGCGGTCAGGCCGGCGCGCGGCGGGCGAGGCCGCGTGCCGGCAATCGGTCGCCCGCCGCCGGGCGCGCCGCGTTCGCGGCGTGCACGGGTGTCTCCTGGGGGCGGGCGGGAAAAACGGTGAGGCGGGGCGTCAGTGCGTCATGGCGGCGGCGCGGGGGCGGCCGGTACCGCTGCCCGGTTCGGCTTGCGCGGCGGCCGCGCGGGCGTCGTCGAGGATCAGGTCCGCGCCCTTCTCGGCCACCATCATGGTGGGCGCGTTGATGTTGCCCGAGGTGATGTTCGGGAACACCGAGGCGTCCACCACACGCAGCGCCGCGAGGCCGTGCACTTTGAGCCGCGCGTCCACCACGGCGGTGGCCGGGTCCGGGCCCATCGTGCACGAGCCGCACAGGTGGTAGATCGAACCGGATTGCTCGCGGAAGTACTGAAGGAAATCCTCGTCGCTCTGCACGGCGGGGCCGGGCGAGATCTCCTCGATCGTCATCGCGCGCAGCGACGGCGCCATCATCAGCTTGCGGATCAGCTTGCTGCCCTGCACGGCTTCGGCCAGGTCCTTATCCGTGTCGAGCGCGTTGATGCGGATCTTCGCGGCGTCCTCGGCGCGGCCCGAGGCCAGCTCGATCGAGCCGCGGCTCGTGGGGCGGCACGGGTTGAACGCGATCAGGAACCCCGAATACGGCTCGGGCTTGATGCTGGCGCGGTTGCTCTTCGGAATCCGGTAGGACAGCGGATTGAAATAGAGCTGGAGGTTCGGCTCGCTCTGGCCGGCATCGCCGCGGAAGAATCCGCCGGCCTGGTTCACGCTCATCGCGAGCGGGCCGCGCTTTTGCAGCAGGTAGCGCAGGCCGATCTTCATCTTGCCGAACAGCGTGCCCATCTCGTCGTTGAGCGTGGGCCGGTTGGCCTTGAAGTAGAAGCTCACGCACAGGTGATCCTGCAGGTTCTGGCCCACCGCCGGCAGCGCCTGCACCACGGGGATGCCGTGCTTCGCCAGCCGCACCGGGTCGCCCACGCCCGACAGTTGCAGCAGCTTCGGCGTATCCACCGCGCCGGCGCAGAGGATCACCTCGCGGCGCGCCACGGCGTGCTGCTCGCGGCCCTGGTGCGCGTAGGCCACGCCGGTCGCGCGCTTGCCGTCGAAGCTGACGCGGCGCGCCAGCGCTTCGCTCGCCAGCGTCAGGTTCGGGCGCGACAGCGCCGGGTGCAGATAGGCCACGCCGGCCGAACAGCGCTCGCCGCGCCTGGTGTTCAATTCATAGATGCCCGCGCCCTCGAACTGCGCGCCGTTCATGTCGGGCGTGCTCGGCATGCCGAGTTCGCGGCAGCCGGCCAGGAACTGGTGGACGATCGGATGCACGTCCTCCGTCATCGGCGTGACGTGGATCTTGCCCTCGCTGCCGTGCCATTGCGGCGCGCTCGCGCCGAGCGGGTGCGTTTCGAGGCGGCGGAAGTAGGGCAGCACGCTGTCGTACGACCAGCCGGCGTCGCCGCTGGCCTTGGCCCAGTCGTCGTAGTCGATGCGCTGGCCGCGCACGTAGACCATCGCGTTGATCGCGCCCGAGCCGCCCACCACCTTGCCGCGCGGGCAATACAGCTCGCGGCCGGCCAGCGCCGGCTCGCGTTCGCTGTAGTACATGTAGTTGTACTTGCGGTTGTAGTAGGTCTTGGTGAACCCGACGGGCACCTTGAACCAGAACGAATCGTCGCGCGGGCCCGCTTCGAGCACGAGCACCGTGTGGCGGCCGTCGGCGCTGAGCCGGTCGGCGAGGATCGCGCCGGCCGAGCCGGACCCGACGATGATGTAGTCGTATTCCATGTCTTGCTTCCTGCTTCTGCGCGCGGCGGGCTCAGCCCTTGGCCGGCGAATCATCGTTGACGTCGGCGGGCTGGGCGGCCATCTGCAGATGCAGGCGGCGGCCCGTGTACGGCGTATGCGCGCGCACCACGTCCATGTTCAGTTCGATGCCGAGGCCCGGCTCGTTCGACGGGATGATGTAGCCGTCTTCCCAGCGGATCGGCGTCTTCACGACTTCCGCATGGAAGCCGCCCCAGGTCATGATGCTTTCCTGGATCAGGAAATTCGGCGTGCAGGCGGCGAGCTGGATGCTGGCCGCCGCGCCCACCGGGCCGTTGTACAGATGCGGCGCGATCTGCGCGTAATGCACCTCGGCCAGCGTCGCGATCTTCTTCGCCTCGAGCAGGCCGCCCACGCGCCCCACGTTCAGCTGCAGGATCGACGCGCCGCCGGCCTGCAGCAGCTTGTGGAATTCGTACTTGGTGGTCAGGCGCTCGCCGGTGGCGATCGGAATCGAGGTGTGGCGCGCCACGCTGGCGATCGCCTCCTCCTGGCCCGGCGGCACCGGCTCCTCGAACCACAGCGGATCGTATTTCTCGAGCCGCTGCGCGAGCCGGATCGCCGACGACGGCACCATCTGGCCGTGCGTGCCGAACAGCAGATCGGCCTTGCTGCCCACCGCCTCGCGGATCTTCCGGCAGAACGTTTCGCAGCGATCGAGCACGGCCAGCGAGAGCTGGTGGCCCGAATAGGCCGTGTACGGGCCGGCCGGATCGAACTTGACGGCCGTGAAGCCGCGCTTGACGTTCTCGGCCGCGCATTCGGCGGCGAGATCGGGATCGTCGTAGTCGTATTCGCCCTGCGCGTTCTTCGGATACAGATAGGTGTACGAACGCAGCCGCTCGTGGATCTTGCCGCCGAGCAGCTCGTACACCGGCTTGCCGGCGGCCTTGCCGACGATGTCCCAGCACGCCATCTCCAGGCCGCTCGCGATCCCCATCATGGTCAGGTCGGGGCGCTGCGTGAAGCCGCTCGAATAGCAGGCGCGGAAGAAGCGCTCCACGTGGTGCGGATCGTGATCGAGCAGATGGCGCTCGAAGACGTCGCGGATCGCGGGGATCATCACGTCGGGATGGAAGGTGGCCGCGTAGATCTCGCCGACGCCTTCGATGCCGTCGTCGGTCTTGAGCTTGACGAACAGCCAGTACATGCCGCCGACGTGCGGCGGGGGCACCGCCACGCTGAACGTTTCGAGTGAGACGATTTTCATCAGGATTCCTTCTGTGCAGAGAGACGGCGCTTGAGCATCACCGCCGCGCCCGCACCCACGAGGGCCACGGCGGCGATGTAGCCGAAGTAGAGCTGATAGCCGGCGGCGCCCGGGAAGTTCTGGGTCGCGTAGCCGTTGATGAGCGGGACGAATACGTCCGGGGAATAGCCGAGCACCGAGATCAGGCCGATCGCGAGGCCCGAGCAGTGCGCCGGCACGCGGCAGTCGTCGAGCAGCGACCAGTACAGGCCGCGCACCGCGTAAGTCAGGATGCCGATGAACAGCACCAGCACCACCAGCAGCAGTTGCGGCGTGGCCGCCGGCACCGTCGCGAGGCCCACCAGCGAGAGCGCGGCCAGCACCAGCGCGCCGGCCAGCACCGAGACGCGCGAGAAGCGATCGCCGAGGAAGCCGCCGCCGATGCCGCCCACCGGGCGCATCCAGAGCTTGAGCGTGGTGATGAAGCCGGCCGCCGTGGTGCTCAGGCCGAAGCCGCCTTCGTGCAGGTAGGCCGAGAAGCTGTAGGTGGCCCAGAACACCTGGTAGCCGCAGAACACGATCGCGGCCACCAGCCACAGCGAGGGGTTCGCGGCCAGCGTGCGCAGGTCGGCCAGCAGCGCGCCGCGGCGCGCCGTGGCGCCGGCGGCCTGCGCCGGGCGCGGATCGCGCACGAAGCCGATCGCCACGCCGAGCACGATGCAGATCACCGCGTACATGTGCACCACCAGCTTGAAGCCGCCCGCGTCGCTGCCGTCGTGATGGCGCGTGACGTAGGCGAAGATCGAGATCGCGATGGTGGCGAGCAGCGCCTCCACCAGCCCGCGCCCGCCGTCGAGCAGGCCGAAGAAGCGGCCCTGCTCGTTGGCGCCCGCGATCATGTTGACGCGCTTGATCACCGCCGCCCAGAACGTCAGGCCGGTGGTGATGCCCCAGCCGCCGAACACCGCCATCAGCGTCGTGAACGCGGGCGCGGTGGCGTAGACGAAGCCGAGCGCGCCGGTGCCGATCAGCGAGAAGCAGATCAGATAGCGCGGCGAGATGCGGTCGGCCAGCCAGCCGCTCGGCAGGTAGCTGACCAGGAACAGCGTGCCGAGCGTGGAATAGAGCAGGCCGAGCTGCACGTCGTCGATATGGAAGAACGCGAGCATCGTCGGCTGGTACACCTGCCGCAGGTACAGCATCGGGTAGATCGCGCCGGCCGCCGCGATCAGCAGCATCAGCTGGGTGTAGCGTTGCGCGCGGCTCGCGCGTTCGGACGGGGCCGCGGCAAGCGCCGCGGCGGAGCTGGGGGTGTGCGCCGACATCGTAAGTTCTCCTGAGGAGACGGCCGCCGGCTGCGGCGGCTGTCTCCGAATATTGTTGTGTTGTCGAGGGGGTACGGGGCGGCGCGCGTGTCTGGCGCGCGCCGCCCATGGGTGCCGCGTCGTCAGTAGTGCATGACGACGAGGCGGGTCTGGGTGAATTCGAGCATGCCGTGCTTGCCGTCGTCGCCGCCGAGGCCCGAGCGCTTCCAGCCTGCGTGGTAGCCCTGGTAAGGATCGGCCGGCGTGCGGTTGACGTACAGCTCGCCCGCTTCGATGGCGTTCGCCACGCGCTGCGCGACGCGGTAATTCTCGGTATAGAGCACCGACGACAGCCCGAACTGATGGTCGTTCGCGAGCGCGATCGCTTCGTCCAGATCGCGGTAGCGCAGCACCGGCATGACCGGGCCGAAGCTCTCCTCGCGCACGATTTCCATGTCCTGGCGGCAGTTCGTCAGCAGCGTGGCCGGGTAGAAGAAGCCCGGGCCGGCCGGCAGCGTGCCGCCGGTTTCGAGCGTCGCGCCCTCGGCCACCGCGCGCTCGACCATCGCATGCACGCGCTGCCGCGCGGCGGCGTTGGCGAGCGGGCCCATGCGGGCGGGGTCGTCGCGGCGGTCGCCGATCTTCACGGCGGCCATCTTCTCGCGCAGCAGCGCGACGAAGCGGTCGTGCACGCTTTCGTGCACGTACACGCGCTCGATCGCCGTGCAGAGCTGGCCGCAATGGGTCGTCTTCGAGGCCACCAGCGCGGCGGCCGCCTGCTCGAGGTTCGCGTCCGGCTCGACGATGGCCGGCGTCTTGCCGCCCAGTTCGAGCGAAGGCTTGGCGATGTTGGTCTTGCAGTATTCGAGCACGGTGCGGCCCGCGCCGACGCTGCCCGTCAGCGTGATCATGCCGACCTGCGCCTGCGTGCAGAGCACGGCCGCCGTGTCGTGCTGCATCGCGAGAATGTTGACGAGGCCGGCCGGCAGGCCCGCCGCGTCGGCGGCGCGCGCCACCTCGAACGCCGAGCACGGCGTGTGATTGCTCGGGCGCACCACCACCGCGTTGCCCGCGATCAGCGCCGGCGCGATCTTGCGCAGCAGCGTGTAGATCGGGTAGTTGAACGGGATCAGCGCCGCCACCACGCCGATCGGCTCGCGGTGCAGGAACAGGTTTTCGTTCGGGGAATCGCTCGGGATGATCTCGCCTTCGATGCGGCGCGCCCATTCGGCGTGATAGCGGGTGATGTCGGCGGCGTAGCGCGCCTCGTTGGTGGCGTCGTCCACGCTCTTGCCCGATTCGAGCGCGAGCGCCGCGCCGATCCGCGGCGCGCGTTCGGCGATCGCGTCGGCGAAGCGGCGCAGCGCCTCGGCGCGCGCGGCGGCCGGT
>NZ_JAAGPF010000175.1 GCF_017104645.1 Burkholderia sp. Ac-20379 | reverse complement strand
GGCATACGAGATACTCTATGGTGCCTGGAGTTCCGCCGTGTGCTCTTCCGATCCGCGCGCTCGGGCGTGAGCGCAGGCCTCGTGCCGCATCTGCTGCTGCAGCTCGAACTGGCCGGACGCGTGGCCAGCCTGCCCGGCGACCGGTTCCAGCGGCTCGACGCGCCGCCCGCCGCCGAAGCGGCCGCCGCGCCGGTTGCGCGCCCCGTGCTACATTCCGGCGACAGGGCGCAGTCCGCGCCATCGTCACCGAGCAAGGAACCGCAATGCCCGCGCTGAATCTCGATACCGACGCCGATCGGATCGCCGAGCGCCTCCGCGACCCCGACGCGCTGCTCGTCGCCTGCCTGTGCGCCGAGTGGTGCGGCACCTGCCGCGATTACGACGCCGTGTTCGAGCGGCTCGCCGCCGCCCACCCCGAAGCCTGCTTCGTCTGGATCGACATCGAAACGCACGCCGACCGCCTCGACGATTTCGACGTCGAGAACTTCCCGACCTTGCTGATCGAGGATGCGAACGCGGTGCGCTTTTTCGGCACGGTGTTGCCGCACGGCGGCATCGTCGAGCGGATGCTGACCGACCTGACGGCGATCCCCGGCGTGACCCACGCGCCGAAATTGCGCAATCTGCTCGACGTTGCCGTCTGACCCCGTATTTTTCGCATCGCGGGTGGCATCGGCCGTCCACGCCCGCCCCGCCTGGGATTTCGGCGGGCTTGCCGGCGTATCGGCCCCCACTTATGATGACCCGCTTTTTACACGAGCCGGGTGTCGACCCTGCACCGTGTGCTATAAAGCCGACGTAAAAGGGCCGTCAGTCGGCCCATCCGGTCTCTCCAACCCACTCGAGTCATGTCCAAAGCACTGATCATTGCGGAAAAGCCCTCTGTCGCGAACGACATCGCGCGCGCCCTGGGCGGCTTTACCAAGCATGACGAATATTTCGAAAGCGACGACTTCGTCCTGTCGTCCGCGGTCGGCCACCTGCTCGAAATCGCCGCGCCCGAGGAATACGAGGTCAAGCGAGGCAAGTGGAGCTTCGCGCATCTGCCCGTCATTCCGCCGCATTTCGACCTGAATCCGATCGCCAAGAGCGAATCGCGGCTGAAGGTGCTGACCAAGCTGATCAAGCGCAAGGACATCGACCGTCTCATCAACGCATGCGACGCGGGGCGCGAGGGCGAGCTGATTTTCCGCCTGATCGCGCAGCACGCGAAGGCCAAGCAGCCGGTCCAGCGCCTCTGGCTCCAATCGATGACGCCGGCCGCGATCCGCGACGGCTTCGCCAAGCTGCGCTCCGACGAAGACATGCAGCCGCTCGCCGATGCGGCGCGCTGCCGCTCCGAAGCGGATTGGCTGGTCGGCATCAACGGCACGCGGGCCATGACCGCGTTCAACAGCAAGGGCGGCGGCTTCTTCCTGACCACCGTCGGCCGGGTGCAGACGCCCACGCTGTCGATCGTCGTCGAGCGCGAAGAGAAGATCCGCCAATTCGTGCCGCGCGATTACTGGGAAGTGCGCGCCGAATTCGTCTGCGCCGGCGGCTTCTACGAAGGCCGCTGGTACGACCCGAAGTTCAAGCGCGACGAGCACGATCCGGAAAAGCGCGATTCGCGGCTCTGGAGCCTGCCGGCCGCCGAAACCATCGTGGCCGCCTGCCGCGGGCAGACCGGCTCGGTCAGCGAGGAATCGAAGCCGTCCACGCAGCTCTCGCCGCTGCTGTACGACCTGACCAGCCTGCAGCGCGAGGCCAACAGCCGCTTCGGCTTCTCGGCCAAGAACACGCTCGGCCTGGCGCAGGCGCTGTATGAAAAGCACAAAGTGCTGACCTACCCGCGTACCGACGCGCGCGCGCTGCCGGAGGATTACCTCGGCACCGTGAGCCAGACGCTCGAGATGCTGAAGGAAAGCAACAACTACCTGCCACACGCCAAGCAGGTGCTCGACAAGGGCTGGGTGAAGCCTAACAAGCGCATCTTCGACAACTCGAAGATCAGCGATCACTTCGCCATCATCCCCACGCTGCAGGCGCCGAAGGCGCTGTCCGAGCCGGAGCAGAAGCTCTACGACCTGGTGGTCAAGCGCTTCCTCGCCGTGTTCTTCCCGGCGGCCGAATACCGCGTCACCACGCGTATCACCGAAGTGGCCGGCCATCAGTTCAAGACCGAAGGCAAGGTGCTGGTCGAGCCGGGTTGGCTGCAGGTGTACGGCCGCGACGCCGAAGGCGCCGACGCCAACCTCGTGCCGGTGCAGAAGGACGAGAAGGTCAAGACCGACAAGGTCGCGCCGCACGCGCTCGTGACCAAGCCGCCCGCACGCTATTCGGAAGCCACGCTGCTGTCGGCGATGGAAGGCGCGGGCAAGCTGGTCGGCGACGACGAGCTGCGCGAGGCGATGGCCAACAAGGGCCTCGGCACGCCGGCCACGCGCGCGGCGATCATCGAAGGCCTGCTCGGCGAGAAGTACCTCGTGCGCGAAGGCCGCGAGCTGATCCCCACCGCCAAGGCGTTCCAGCTGACCACGCTGCTGCGCGGCCTCGGCGTGAAGGAACTGACCGCACCGGAGCTGACCGGCGAGTGGGAATACAAGCTGTCGCAGATGGAACGCGGCAACCTGCCGCGCGATGCGTTCATGCAGGAAATCGCCCGCATGACGCAAACCATCGTCAAGCGCGCCAAGGAATACGATTCGGACACGATCCCCGGCGACTACGCGACGCTGGAAACGCCGTGCCCGAATTGCGGCGGCCAGGTGAAGGAAAACTATCGCCGCTTCGCCTGCACGCAGTGCGAATTCTCGATCTCGAAGATTCCGGGCAGCCGTCAGTTCGAAATCCCCGAAGTCGAGGAACTGCTGCAGAAGAAGACGATCGGGCCGCTGTCGGGCTTCCGCAGCAAGATGGGCCGGCCGTTCTCGGCCATTCTCAAGCTGTCGTTCGACGAAGACACGAAGAACTACAAGCTCGAGTTCGATTTCGGCCAGGATCAGGGCGGCGAAGACGGCGAAGCGCCCGACTTCTCGGCGCAAGAGCCGGTGGGCGCCTGCCCGAAGTGCGGCGGCCGCGTGTTCGAGCACGGCATGAGCTTCGTCTGCGAGAACTCGGTCGCCAACCCGAAAACCTGCGACTTCCGTTCCGGCAAGGTGATCCTGCAGCAGGAAATCGCGCGCGAGCAGATGGCCAAGCTGCTGACCGACGGCCGCACCGATCTGCTGCCGAACTTCAAGTCGTCGCGCACGGGCCGCAACTTCAAGGCGTTCCTCGTCAAGCAGCCGGACGGCAAGATCGGCTTCGAGTTCGAGAAGAAGGAGCCGAAGCCGGGCGCGGCCGCGAAGAAAGCGGCGGCCAAGACGGCCACGGCCGCCGCCGCGAACGAGGATGGCGACGATACGGCAGCCGCACCGGCCAAGAAGGTCGCCGCCAAGAAGGCGCCGGCTGCGAAGAAGGCCCCCGCGGCCAAGAAGGTTGCCGCGAAGAAGGCGCCGGCTCGCAAGACCGTGTCGTCGTGATGCGGCTTGCGCCGCCGTCCCGCCCGCTTGGGCGGATGGCGGCGCCGGAATGAAAAAAGCGCGCTGTCCTGAAGGACAGCGCGCTTTTTTATTGGCCGAGCCCCGACCGGGGCCGGCGCAATCTCATCAGAGCGGCGAAGGCGCGGTGACGCGCGGGCGGCTCTTCGGCAGCGGCGCCGGCATCGACGGGCCAGCCGCCGGCCGTTGCAGGCCTTGCGACACGGCGGCGCCTTCCGACGGCGGCTGCAAGCCGCTATTGACGCCCCAATGCTCCCCCAGCGCGGTATCCGGCATCTGGCTGAAGTGCTCGACGAGGTGATCGATGAACGTGCGAACCTTGGCCGGCAGGTGGCGGCGGCTCGGATACGCGACGTTGATCTCGATCTGCGGCAGGCGGTAGTCGGGCAGCAGGCGCACCAGCTTGCCGCGCGCCGTGTCGCCGCCGATCAGGTAGCTCGGCAGCATCGCCACGCCCATGCCCAGCAGCGCGAACTGGCGCAGCATCTCGGTGTTGTTCGCGACGATCACGTTGGTCGGCCGCACCCGCACTTCGCCGTCCGGCCCCGTGAATACGCGCTCGTCGCCCCAGTATTCGGCGGGCAGGCTCAGCGACGGGTGCTCCATCAGGTGCTCGGGATGCGTCGGCACGCCGTGCTTTTCAAGATAGGCCGGCGTCGCGCAGACGGTCATGCAGCCCGTGGTAAGCCGCCGCGTGACGATGCTGGCGCTGCGCATCTGCCGCGCGATCACCACCCCGACATCGAAGCCTTCCTCGACCAGATCGACCTGCCGGTCGACCAGCGTGAGATCCGGTATCACCTTGGGATAGCGCTGGGTGTAGCTTTGCAGCACCGGCGCGAGGTTGTGCAGCCCGAACACGACCGGCGCGACGATGCGCAGCGTGCCGACCGGCTCATGATTGCGCGCCACGACCATCTGCTCGACGTCTTCCAGCTCGTCGAGAATCTGGCGTGCACGTTCGAGATAAACCTGGCCGGATTCGGTCAGGGAAAGGCTGCGCGTCGTCCGGTTCAACAGACGGGTGCCGAGTCGCCCCTCGAGATCGGCAACGTGGCGCGTAGCCACGGCATTCGAGATATCCATCGCGCTGGCCGCTCGCGCGAAGCTGCCCAGATCGGCCACCTTGACGAACACTCGCATCGACTGCAGATGATCCATAACCACTCCCGCCGCTGTGCTTTACAGCTTCAAAATTGTGTAGCAAATGCGTAATTCTCCTACGACAGCGAATTTGGTGCAGAGTTGCCGTCAAAGTGCGGGATTTCGACAAAAAATGTTCGATTGAGGGGCACCTTACACCAAGATTCATCTAATTATTCTGATCCAGGAAACAATCCGCCTCGAACAAGCCGATTTGCACGCCCACGTCAACGGTCGAGCGCGCCCGTTCCGGTACGCTGCCGCACTGCTGCCCCGTAACAAGCTGTTAAAAAGAGATACACCTGGCCGGCGCGCGTCATAAGATCATGACGGCCCGCCCCCGTTCGGGCTGCCGGCCTGCCACACAGCCATGGCGGTGTCCGGCGCATCCCGCTTTCCGTGCCGTTCTCGACTACTTCATGAAAATAGCCATCCTCGACGACTATCAGGACGCCGTCCGCAAGCTCAATTGTTTCGAGTTGCTCGCCGACCACGAGGTAAAGGTCTTCAACAACACGGTGCGCGGCCTCGGCCAGCTCGCCAGCCGGCTCACCGAGGTCGAAGCGCTCGTCCTCATCCGCGAACGCACTCACATCACCTCGCAACTGCTATCGAAGCTCCCGCATCTGCGCATGATCAGCCAGACGGGCAAGGCGTCGAGCCATATCGACATCGAGGCCTGCACCGAGCGCGGCATCGCCGTGCTCGAAGGCACCGGTTCGCCGGTCGCGCCGGCCGAACTCACCTGGGCGCTGATCATGGCCGCCCAGCGCCGCATTCCGCAGTACGTCGCCAACCTGAAGCAGGGCGCCTGGCAGCAGTCGGGCCTCAAGACCTCGGCGATGCCGCCCAACTTCGGCCTCGGCCAGGTGCTGCGCGGCCAGACGCTCGGCATCTGGGGCTACGGCAAGATCGGCCAGCTGGTGGCCGGCTACGGCAAGGCGTTCGGCATGAACGTGCTGATCTGGGGCCGCGAGGCGTCGCTCGAGCGCGCGCGCGCCGACGGCCACACTGCCGCGGAAAGCCGCGAGGCGTTCTTCGAGCAGGCCGACATCCTGACGCTGCACCTGCGCCTGAACGACGAGACGCGCGGCATCGTCAAGCAGGACGACCTGATGCGCATGAAGCCGACCTCGCTGCTCGTCAACACGAGCCGCGCCGAGCTGCTGGAAGAAAGCGCGCTCGTCAATGCGCTCGCGCAGAACCGGCCCGGCATGGTGGCCATCGACGTGTTCGAGAGCGAGCCGATCCTGCAGGGCTACAGCCTGCTGCGCATGGAGAACGTGATCTGCACGCCGCATATCGGCTATGTCGAGCGCGAGAGCTACGAGCTGTATTTCGGCGCGGCGTTCCGCAATATCCTTGCGTTCGATTCCGGCGACACGTCGAGCGTGGCGAATCCCGATGCGCTGGTGGGCGGGCGGAATCGGCGTTGATCCAGCGTTGATGCGGCGTTGATCGCCGCGGGCGGGCGCGTCCTTCGCTACCGGAACGCTGCCCGCAGGTGCGGGCAGCCGGCCTGGGCGGCGTTCAGGACGCCACGGCCACCGGCTGCGCCGCCTGCCCGGCTTCGTGCGCCATCGCGGCGACGAACTGCTCGCCGTCGCGGCGGCCGAGATCGTAGGCGTGCTGCATCTGGCCCGGGCTCGTGTAATCCCAGCTCGAAATCGGCACCTTGACCGACGGCTGCACGTAGAGCCGCGTCTGTTCGCCGTGCGCGACCGTGAATTGCTGCGGGCGCGGATAGCGGCGCGTCACCATCACCAGCACCTTGCCCGGCGTGGGATCGAGCGCGCCCACCGGCACGTTGTCGACCATCCCGCCATCGAGCACCGGCCGCCCCGCGCGGCGCAGCACCGGCGTGAACGGCGGCGTGCACGACGACTGCAGGATCAGATCGGCCAGCTCGTCGACATGCGCGCAGGCCTGCGCCCGCACGAATTCCGGCCGGAAGCCGAGCGACTGGCCGAGCGTGGGATGCAGCGTCTTGCGGACGTATTTCTCGATGTTGTAGGCCACCAGGCCCGCCGCCACCGCGCTGCGCGCGCCGAGCCAGCGCGGCACGTGCGAGACGCCGATGCGGATTTCGGGCGCGTCGCCGAGGCGCGCGAACGGCTCGCCGTAGATGTCGACCAGCGCCTGGCGGTAGATGCGGTAATGCGGGAACACCGGCTTGCCGCGCAACAGGTTGCCCCAGTAGGCGTTCTTCGTGTTGTCGCGCAGCGCGTCGCGGTAATAGCGCATGACCCACTGCGCGTCGCGCGTGTAGAGCATGCAGGCCGTGGCCGCGCCGGCCGAAATGCCGGTGATCACGCGCGGGCGGATCGCCAGCGCCGGCTGTGCGACGTCCCAGAAGCCCGCCTGCCACCAGCAACGGTTGCCGCCGCCGGCGAATACCACTTGATCGAACATCGCGGGGCTCCTTGATCGTTGAACCGTGCCCGGATCGGGCAGCGCCGTGGGGGAATGGAGGTGCCGGTTGGCCTTGGCTCGGCCCCTACTGGCTTATCGGGCGTCATGATAGCGGAGGCGCCGCGGGCCGGTCGGACAGGCCTCGATCGGGCCGAGCAACTTTTTTGAAGAAAAAGCGAGAAAGGAGTAGACAGGCCTCAAAAGCTTAGGCATAATCTTTCTTCTGTTGGGGGCGTTAGCTCAGTTGGTAGAGCAGCGGACTCTTAATCCGTAGGTCGAGTGTTCGAGTCACTCACGCCCCACCAGGAATTCCGAAGCCCGGTTAGCGAAAGCTAACCGGGCTTTTTCCTTTTCCGACCCGGACAGGCAACGCGCGCAAAGCCGTCGAATCTCGATCGACGTTGAAACCATCGTTTCAATAAATCGCCCGGCCCGCATTCCGCTTCGTCAATTAACTACACACTGCCCCACGCGACTCGAAATAGACTGACCCGGTGAATAACCGGCATTCCCGCGGCAATCAGAACAATCGGAACGAATCGGCCGAGCCGACACGCCCAACGCCCCGCAAACGCCCGTCCAGCGGCGCCTCGCCGGCCCGATCGCCCGGATCGAAAACACCCGATCCTGCAAAATAATCCCGCCATGTCTCGTCCGACATGAAGCCCGGCGAGACCGCCCAAGCGATAACTCGCCGTAATCCAACACGACACAACTCCGTCAAGATTCGCCAGAGGCAGCCGTTATCATACGGGTCGACAAAATCCTCCGCCTGTTACCGTGGCCAGCTCGCCCCAGCGCTTCTTCAACGCATCCCGCCTCCTCGCCTACGCGGGCACGATACTGCTCTTGACGCAGGTGTACGGGATCACCTCGTCGGCCTTGAAAGCCATGAAGGAGCACGGGCATCCGATCGGCTACGATTTCGAGGCGTTCTGGGCCGCCTCGCACCTGGCGCTGGCCGGCACGCCGACCCTGGCCTACGACTGGAAAGCCTTCGCGGGGGCGATGCGCCTGATCTCGCCGCACGTGCAATTCACCGGCCCGTGGTTCTATCCGCCGAACTTCCTGCTGGTCGTCTGGCCATTCGCCTTGCTGTCGAGCCCGGTCGGCTACATCATCTTCGAGACGATCACGGGCCTGCTGTTCATCTGGCTGATCTACCGCAGGGTGTCGTCGATACCGGATTCGCTGGTTCTGGTGCTCGCGTTTCCGGGCTTCTGGCTCAATGTGGCCCAAGGCCAGAACGCGGCGCTGACGGCCAGCCTCGCGTTGATGGCGCTGCTCTCCCTGAATAAACGCCCGATCCTCGCCGGCGTGTTCATCGGCCTGCTGTCGATCAAGCCTCATCTCGCGATTCTGTTTCCGGTTGCGCTCGCGTGCGCCGGCATGTGGACGACGTTCATCGCCGCAGGCGTGACCGCCACGATCTTCACGGCGGTCGCGATCGCCGCATTCGGCGTGGGCATCATCCATCCGTTCCTGGCGGGCTTGTCCGAGGCAAACGCCTTGGTCGCGAGCGGCCAGCTACCGTGGAAACAGATGGCCAGCCTGTTCGCGTCGCTGCGCGTGTTCCACGTCGGGATCGGCCCGGCCTACGTCGCGCAGGCATGTTCGGCCGCATTGGCGCTCCTCACCGTGGGCTGGGTGTGGCGTCATTCGAAGGCGCTCGAAGTGCGCGCGACCGCGCTGGTCGGCGGCACCTTCCTGATCAGCCCGTACATGTACAACTACGACGGCGTGTGGCTGGGCATCCCGGTGGCGCTGCTCGCCGTCGAGTCGGTCAGGCGCGGCTGGTTGCGCTGGGAACGGTGGATTCTCGTCGTCGCATGGGCGTATCCGGCACTCGGCAACATGTCCGAGGATCACCTGGAGATCGGCTTCGGCCCGGTGGTGTTCTGGGCGCTCTTGTTCATCGCGGTGCGGCGCACGCGCCTCGCGATGCGCGTCGAGCGCATGATGCCGGCCGCCGACACCGCGCTGCCTGCCGCCGCCGGCAGCGCGCACTGAACCTCGCGGGGAGCGCCCATGCAACCGTCCACGTTGATCGAACCGGCCGCCAACGACGCGCATGACGCGGGCGCAACGACATCGTCGACGGTCATCGCGCTGCGCCCCGATCCGGCGCTGGCCCGCACGCTCGTCGTCGATCTGGAAGGCGCGCTGCTGCGCTCCGGCCTGCTCGTCGAATCGGGTTGCGCGCTGCTGCGCGCCACGCCGCATCGCGCCGCCGAAGCGGTACGGCCACTGCTGCGCGGCGGCAAGGCGGGGCTGACGGCCTGGCTGGCCGAGCAGGCAAGCCTCGACGTCACGGTGCTGCCCTACGACGACGCCGTGCTCGGCTGGCTCCGCAGCCAGCACGAGCAAGGCCGCACGCTGGTGCTGACCACGTCGGGCCACGCCGGCCAGGCGCAGCGGATCGCCGATCACCTCGGCATCTTCGATCGCGTGATGGCCAGCGGCACGTCGAACGACAAGCACGGCAAACGCGACCGGCTCGTGACCGAATTCGGCGAGCGGGGCTTCGACTACATCGGCCGCGCCCGCGCCGATCTCGCGGTGTGGCGCAGCGCGTACGCGGCGCATCTCGTCAATCCGTCGCGCGGCCTGGAACGCCAGGCGCACCGGCACGGCAACGTCGAGCTGGTGATCCGCTCGCGGCCGCCGCTGCTGCCTGCCTGGATCCGCGCGCTGCGCTTCCATCAGTGGCTCAAGAACCTGCTGATCTTCGTGCCGGTGTTCGCGGCGCACAAGATGTCGGATCCGATGCTGCTGCTGCAGGCGCTGCTGGCGTTTCTGGCGTTCGGCATGTGCGCGTCGAGCGCGTATCTGCTCAACGATCTGCTCGATCTGCAGGACGACCGCCACCATCCGATGAAACGCAAGCGGCCGTTCGCGTCGGGCGCGTTGCCGATCGCGCACGGCGCGCTGCTCGCGCCGCTGCTGCTCGCGGCGGCGGCCGGCATCGCCTGGCTGGCGCTGCCGGCCCGCTTCGCCGGGGTGCTCGGCGGCTACTACGTGCTGACGCTCGCCTATTCGCTGTACCTGAAGAAGCAGGCGATGGTCGACGTGGTGGTGCTGGCCGGCCTGTACACGGCGCGGATCGTCGCGGGCGCGGCGGCGGTCAGCGTGCCGCTGACGTTCTGGCTGCTCGGCTTCTC
Organism: Burkholderia sp. Ac-20379; assembly: GCF_017104645.1. Taxonomy (GTDB): domain Bacteria; phylum Pseudomonadota; class Gammaproteobacteria; order Burkholderiales; family Burkholderiaceae; genus Burkholderia. The sequence goes on along the minus strand of NZ_JAAGPF010000175.1, from coordinate 5,155 downwards.
GATGTTCATCTTCCTGAGCCTCGCGCTCGCCAAGCGCTACGCGGAGCTGCATTCGATGCAGGCGCACGGCGCCGAGAAGACGCGCGGGCGCGGCTATCTGGCGAGCGACCTGCCGCTGATCTCGTCGCTCGGCACGTCCTCCGGGTATCTCGCGGTGCTGGTGCTCGCGCTGTATATCCAGGACGCGCGCACCGTCGAGCTGTACCGCTCGCCGCAGACGATCTGGCTGGCCTGCCCGCTGCTGCTGTACTGGATCAGCCGCATGTGGATGGTGTCGCATCGCGGCCAGATGCATCACGACCCGATCGTGTTCGCCGCACGCGACCGCGTCAGCCTCGTGGTCGCGGTGCTGTTCGGCGCGATCTTCTGCGCCGCCTGGTGACGCATGCCGGGCATGCTGTCGTGGGGCCGCTATCCGCACTTTCCGCAGACGCCGCACGCGCTCGCCTGGCGCGACAGCGTGCAGCCGGCCTGGACGCAACTGGCGCAGGCCCACGGCACGACGCTCGCGTTCGGCAACGGCCGCAGCTACGGCGATAGCTGCCTGGCGGCCTCGGATCATGTGCTGCACACGATCGCGCTCGACCGCCTGATCTCGGCCGATTGGGAAACCGGCGTGCTGCGCGCCGAAGCCGGCGTGACGTTCGACGCGATCCTGAACAGCGCGGTGCCGCGCGGCTGGATGCTGCCGGTCACGCCGGGCACGCAATACGTGACGCTCGGCGGCGCCCTCGCGAACGACGTGCACGGCAAGAACCATCATCGGCGCGGCACGTTCGGGCGTCATGTGCGCCGCTTCCTGCTCGCACGCAGCGACGGCAGCCTCATCGAGTGCGCGCCCGACCGCAATCCCGACTGGTTCGCGGCGACCATCGGCGGCCTCGGGCTGACGGGCGTCGTGGTCTGGGCCGAGATCCAGTTGATGCCGCTCCGCTCGAGCCTCATCGACGCGCACGCGATCCGCTTCGGCAACCTCGACGCGTTCTTCGATCTGTCGGCCAGGCTCGATCCGATGCACGAATACAGCGTGGCGTGGATCGACTGCCAGGCGAGCGGCGCGCAGTTGGGGCGCGGCATCTACATGGTCGGCGATCATGCGGAGCACGGCCCGCTGCGCCGCGACGCGCGCAAGAAGCGCGGCGTGCCGTTCACGCCGCCGGTGTCGCCGATCAACCGGCTGACGCTGCGCGCGTTCAACGCGTTCTACTACCGCAAGCAGGCGGCCGGCGAGGTGCGCTCGCGCGTCGGCTTCGACGCGTTCTTCTATCCGCTCGACAGCCTGCTCGACTGGAACCGCCTCTACGGCCGCGCGGGCTTCCAGCAGTTTCAATGCGTCGTGCCGGCCGCCGTCGCGCGCGAGGCGACGCGGGCGCTGCTCGGCGCCATCGCCCGCAGCGGCACCGGCTCGTTCCTCGCGGTGCTCAAGCGCTGCGGGGCGCTGGCGTCGCCCGGGCGGCTCTCGTTTCCGCTTGAAGGCACCTCGCTGGCGCTCGATTTTCCGCAGCGCGACGCCGTCAACGCGCGGCTGTTCGCCACGCTCGGCGCGATCGTGCGCGAAGCGGGCGGACGCCTCTATCCGGCGAAGGACGCGCAGATGCCGGGCGCGGACTTTCGCGCGGCCTATCCGCACTGGCAGGACATCGAACGGCATCGCGATCCGGCTATCCTGTCGCGCTTCTGGCAACGAACCACCCAAACATGAAGAACATCCTCATCGTCGGCGCGACGTCCGCGATCGCTCACGCCTGTGCACGCCGCTGGGCCGCGGACGGCGCGCGCTTCTTTCTGGTCGCGCGCAACGGCGAACGGCTGCGGCAAGTGGCCGACGATCTGACCGCGCGCGGCGCGGCGCTCGCCGCGACGTGCGTGCTCGACATCAACGACATCGACCGGCACGCCGACATGCTCGCGCGCTGCGCCGAGGCGCTCGGCGCGCCCGACGTCGTGCTGGTCGCACCGGGCACGCTGCCCGATCAGGCCGCGTGCCAGGCCGATGCCGCGCTGACGGTACAGGAGTTCACGAGCAACGCGGTGTCGGTGATTGCGCTGCTCACGCCGATCGCCAACCTGCTCGAAGCGCAGCGCAGCGGCGTGCTCGCGGTGATTTCGTCGGTGGCGGGCGAGCGCGGGCGGCCGTCGAACTACGTGTACGGCAGCGCCAAGGCCGCGCTGACCGCGTTCTGCGAAGGGCTCAATGCGCGGCTGTTCAAGGCCGGCGCGCATGTCGTGACGATCAAGCCGGGCTTCGTCGCCACGCCGATGACCGCGGGCCTGCCGCTGCCGGGGCCGCTCGTCGCGATGCCGGACAAGGTGGCGGCCGATATCGTCGCGGCGGTCGCGCGGCGCCGGGACGTGTGCTACACGCCGCGCTTCTGGTCGCTCATCATGCTCGTGATCCGCTCGCTGCCGCGCGTCCTGTTCAAGCGCGCTTCGCTGTAGGCCGGCGCCCGCGCGTCACTCCCACTCCGCCACCCCGCCGTGGCGCGAGCACGTGCCCGACCGGTGCCGGCTGAAGCTGTACGTGCCGTCGCGGCAATGCGCGGTGGCGCCGGCCGGCACGCGCCCGTCGCGAGAATGCGCCGGCGCGTGCACGTCCTGGCCGTCGCGATTCGTGTAATGGCGATGCTCGCGCAATTGCGCTTCGTCGGGATCGGGCTGATAGGCGAAGGATGGCGCAGCGAGCGCGCCGAGCAGGACGGCAATCAGGCATCGTTTCATGGCGGTTCCCCGGGGCCGGTTCGGCCGTTTTCTTGTCGGCGCCAGGCGTCGGCCCGATTCATCCGGCGAATCGGGAAAAATCGGGCGAGCGCGGCCCTCGCACTGTACCGCGACTTCGATACATGCCTTTTACGATTGGGGATGTCTGCGCGCCGGACGGCGCAAGGGCGAGGCAGCGCGCCGATCGCTGCGCACGCAACGATCGGCGGGATCCGGCTTACACGCTGAAGCGGTTCAGCGTGTAAGCGCGATACGCGGCGACGAACGCATCGAACGATCCGCCGTCCTTGCCTTCCAGTTCGGCCTGCTCGGTCAGCGACTTGTCGGCCAGCGCCCGCGCTTCGGCGGCGGCCTCGCCATCGAGCGGCCGCGCGCGGAAATGCTCGGCATGCGCCGCGCTCTGCCGGCGCGCGAAATCGAGGAACGATTCGCCGCGCTCGCGCATCTCGCGCAATACGCGTGCGGACGGCGTCTGCTCGGGATCGTCGAGCTTCACGCGCTGCGCGGCCACGGCGCGCGCGTGCGCATCGCCGCCGCGAATCTCGTCGAGCACGCGCGCCGCCATCTCGATCTTCGCGAAGGCTTCCTCGGCCCAGTCGCGCATCGAGACTGCCGCGCCGTCGCGCACCAGTTCGAGCCCGGGCTTGCGGCCCTCCATCGTCACGCGGCCGAAATTCGCATTGGCCTCGCGATACGCATCGCATTCGAGCGGCGCGCTGTCGTCGAGCGCGCACACGAGCAGGTAGGCATCCATGAAGCGCGCGGTATCGATGGCGATGCCGGTCGGCTCGAACGGATCGATGTCGAGACAGCGCACCTCGATGTACTGCACGCCGCGCGACGCAAGCGCATGCAGCGGCCGCTCGCCCGAATAGGTGACGCGCTTCGGACGGATCGTCGAGTAGAACTCGTTCTCGATCTGCAGCACATTGGTGTTGAGCTGGATCCACTCGCCGTCGCGGTGCGTGCCGATCGCCTCGTAGGCCGGATACGGCTCGCTGACGGCCTTCGACAGCGCATCGAGATAGCCGTCGAGCGAGTTGTAATCGGCGACCAGCGCCGATTGCGCGGTGGTGTTCGAATAGCCGAGATCGCTCATCCGCAGGCTGGTGGCGTACGGGCGGTACAGCGTGGTCGCATCGAACGCCTCGAGCGTGCTGTCGCGCCCGCGCAGGAACGCCTTGTCGAGCGCCGGCGACGCGCCGAACAGATACATCAGCAGCCAGCTCGTGCGGCGGAAATTGCGGATCTGCGCGAGGTAGCGCGCCGACTGGTAATCGACCGGCGCGGCGGCCGACTGCGCATGCTCGCGCAGACGCAGCCAAATATCCTCGTGCAGCGAATAGTTGTAGTGAATGCCCGCGATGCACTGCATCGTGCGGCCGTAGCGATACGCGAGGCCGCGGCGGTAGATGGTCTTGAGGCGGCCGATGTTCGAGCTGCCGTAGTCGGCGATCGGAATCTGGTCGTCTTCCGGCAGCTTGCCGGGCATCGATTCGTTCCAGAGCATCTCGTCGCCGAGCGCGGCGTACGCTTCGCGGTGCAGCGTGTCGAGACGCGCGAGCGTGATCGCCACATCGGGTTCGGCCGGCGTGATCAGCTCGATCAGCGCTTCGGAATAATCGGTCGTCAGCGCGGGGTGCGTGAGTGCGGAGCCGAGCGCGCGCGGATGCGGCGTCATGGCGATCATGCCGTCGCGCGTGACGCGCAGGCTTTCCTTTTCGATGCCGCGCAGGCCGTCAACCAGACGTTCGCGCGTCGGCCCGGAAGCCAGCACGGCGAGACGTTGCTGCAGCAAGTCGGTGTGGCTGGAAGTCATCTTGTTCGACATGGATGCTAGGAAGCAGGCATGGCGGTTTGCTGCCACGCGCACCGCCCGCCGGGATTGACGGTAGCGGGCACTTTAACATCTCGCCGAAACGCTCGCTTGAGCCCACCTCGATTCCCGGCACAGCCAAGCCTGGCTTGCCTTCCAGCGCTCTCAACCGCCTCGCGCGCCGCCGGCCCGGTCGGCGATTTCATTCCACAGATGCATGGCCGCATAGGCGCGCCACGGGCGCCATGCGTCGCTGCGCTGCCGCTGGCTCGACGGCCGGCCGAGCGCCGGATCGCGCGCGACGATCGACTGCATCAGCACCAGATCGGTAGCCGGCCAGGCGTCCGGATCGCGCCAGGCACGCATCGCGATGTATTCGACCGTCCACGGGCCGATGCCGGGCAACGCGAGCAGCGCCGCACGGCGCTGCGTCAAATCGGCGCCGCCGGCAGCGATGTCGATGGGCGCCTCGCCGGCCGCCACCGCGCGCGCCGTGCCCTGCAGCGCGGCGATCCGCTTGCCGGGCATGCCGATCCGGCCGAGATCGCAGGCAGCCAGCGCGGCCGGCTCCGGGAACCGCCAGCCCACGGCCGGATGCGGCGCCGCCGCAAGCGGTTCGCC
>NZ_JAAGPF010000174.1 GCF_017104645.1 Burkholderia sp. Ac-20379 | reverse complement strand
GCCTGCGCGGCCTGCCCGCGCTACGCCGCCCGGTGCTGGGCGGCCTCGCGGCCGGCGTGCTGGCCTGGGGCCTCGCGCAGGGCCTCGTCGTCGCGCTGCAGCGCGATGCGCCGCGCTTGGCTTCGCTGCATCTGAGCACGCTCGACGGCGCGCCCGCCTCGCCCACCTCGCTCACGATAACGGCCGGCAAACCGGTGGTGGTCAATCTCTGGGCGAGCTGGTGCCCGCCGTGCCGGCGCGAAATGCCGGTGCTGGCGCGCGCTCAGGCCGACCACGCGAACGTCGCGGTCCTGATGATCGATCAAGGGGAAGATGCGCGCACGGTGCGTGCGTTTCTCGACAGCCAGGGCCTGCGCTTCGGCGCCGTGCTGCTCGACCCGTCCAGCAGCGCGATGCGCGCCTACGGCTCGCGCGGCCTGCCGACCACGCTGTTCTTCGATGCGAACGGGCGCCTGGTGGCATCGCATGTGGGCGAAATCACCGCGGCCCGCCTGGAGGATGTGATCGGCGCGCGCTTCGGGCATTGATCCCCGAGCGCGCGCCCGCGCGATTCACACCGCGCCGCGCAGCCGCTCCACGGCCGAGGCGCGCACCGCCACCATCAGGATCACCGCGCCGACGAGCGCCGATGCGCCGGCCAGCACGAACGCGCTCGAATAGCCGCCGCCGTATTGCACGAGCCAGCCGGTCAGGCTCGGCGACAGGATCCCGGCCAGGTTCGCCAGCAGGTGCACGAAACCGCCGGCCGCGCCCACGCGCTGGCGCGGCACGATCTCCTGCAGCAGCGACCAGCACGCCTGCGGCGCCATGAACGCGAACAGGCTGGCGATCGCGATCAGCGTCACGGCCGCCACCAGCGACGTGACCTGCGAGGCCAGCAGCACGCAGGCCGCCGCCACGCCAAGCCCCACCACGATCACGATCTTGCGCGCGAACAGCACGTCGCCGGTGCGCTGGTAGATCTTGTCCGACACCGTGCCGCCCATCGCGAAGCCCACCGTCGCGCCGAGCCACGGCAGGATGCCGACCACGCTCATCTGCTTGATGTTCAGGTGCTGGTAGTCGGTCAGATAGCTCGGCAGCCAGGACAGGAAGAAATACAGCACGTAGTTGAAGCTGAAGAACGCGAGCGCCGTGCCGAGCACCGGGCGCGACAGCAGATAGCGGAACAGGCCGCGCTGCTGGCCGCCTTGCTCGCTGGCCTCGGGCGTGACGTCCACGGCGCGGTCGGCGACGATCTCGCGCGCTTCTTCCGCCGTCACGCGCGGGTGCGTGGCCGGATCGTCGCGGAACAGCGTCCACCAGGCGGCGAGCCACAGGAAGCCCAGCACCGCGATCACCACGAACGAGATGCGCCAGCCGAACTGCAGCGCCACCAGCCCGACGATCGGGGCCGCGATGGCCGCGCCGAGCGGCTGCCCGGCGTTGGTCCAGCCCACCGCGCGCCCGGCCTCGCTGCGCGGGAACCAGTTCGAGATCGACTTGTTGGTGGTGGTGCCCATCGGCCCCTCGCCCATGCCGAACGCCACGCGCACGATCATCAGGTGAGCGAACGAACCGGCCAGCGCCGTGGCGCCGCAGAACAGCGACCAGATGCCGGCTGCGAACGCGAACACGCGGCGCGGGCCGTAGCGATCCGCCGCCCAGCCGCCGACGAAGCAGAACAGGCAGTAGCCCACGAAGAAGCTGCTGAACAGCACGCCCATCTGCGCATCGTTGATGCCCAGATCGCGCTTGATGATCGGCGCGACCACCGACAGCGCGGCGCGGTCCAGATAGTTGAGCATGCCGGCGCCGAACAGCAGCGCGCCGACCCACCAGCGGTAGCGGAATTTCATCGTGTCTCCTGGATCGTTATGAGAGGTGGCCGGCGTGTCAGTCGAGCGTGGCGCGGGCAATCAGGTTGCGGGTCAACAAGGCTTCGTCGGGCTCGAAGCCGAGGCCCGGCGTGTCGGGCAGCGCGAGGCGCGCGCCGGGGCGCTGCGCCGCGTGCAGCCGCTCGGGCCAGTCGAGATACGGAATTTCGAGCGCGACGTCGTCGGGCAGCGTGGCCACCACGTGCGCCGTGGCGAGCAGGCCCGCGCCGTAGTAGAAGCAATGCGGCACGACGCGCACGCCGTAGGTGCCGGCCAGCGCGATCACGGCGCGCATGCCGGTGGGGCCGCCGATCTTCGCGATGCTCGGCTGCGCGACGTCGAGCGCGCCGCGCTCGAACAGCTCGCGAAAGCCGGCCACGCCCGATGCGTTCTCGCCGGCCGCCACCGGCACGCCGAGCGCGCGCACGCGGGCGATGCCGGCCACGTCGTCGCACGGCCACACCGGCTCCTCGATCCAGCCGAGCCCGACCTCCTGCAATGCCTCGACGCGCTGCGCCGCCTCGGCCGCGCTCCACGGGCAGTTCACGTCCACCATCAGTTGGCCGGCCGCGGGCAGCGCGCGGCGCGCGGCCACGATGGCGTCGTGTTCGGTTTCGTGCAGCTTGATCGCGCGGAAGCCTTCGTCCCAGGCGCGGCGCACGTGGCGCGCCACTTCGGCCGGTTCGTTCTCGTAGCTGACCAGGCTCGCGTACACGTCGATCGTGTCGCGGCGGCCGCCGAGCCAGCGGTACAGCGGCAGGCCGGCGGCCTGCGCGGCGAGGTCGTGCAGCGCGGTGTCGATCGCCGACAGCGCGTACAGCACCGGGCCGGTGCGGCCGAACGCGTGCAGCGCGTGATCGGCGCGCTCGCGCAGCGCCACGATGCCGTCGAGCGTCGGCTCGAATTCGGCGCCGCGGAACCAGCGCCCCACCGGGCCTTCGAGCGCGGCGAACGTGACCGGATTGATCAGGTGACCGAACGCTTCGCCCCAGCCGATGCGGCCGGCGTCGTCGGTCAGCTTGACGAGCAGCGTCTCCATCCGGCGCAGCGAGCGGTCGGCGGCGTTGTAGGTATCGGAAGCGGCTTCGGTATCGGAGGCGGGACGGCGTCCCGCATCGAATGCGAGCGACAGGCGGAGGACTTCGACGGCGGCGATTTTCACGGGCAAGTCTCGAAACCGCCGGACCGATGCATGTCTCCGCCCTGCCCGCCGGGCGGCGGGTCAGGGAGCGCGGGCAGTCGGCGCCCGGCCAGGCTGGATCGGTTCCGGCTCAGGTAAATTGTACGTCATCGTACGTCATTGGTTCGTTTAGCGCAATCACCGGCGCGTTTACTGCCTGAAACGTGCACGTAAGCTCGTGATCGTCGCATCCAACTTGTACGATGTCATATTTCAACCGTGAACGATCCCGGCCGCCAGCCGCCTCAATAGCGCGGCTTCAGGTTCGTCCAATCGGGCTTGTACTTGCGCATCTGGCCGACGTCGTCGCGCTGGCGAATGCCGCAGGTCTTGTACAGCTCGTGCAGCTTCATCAGTTGATCGCGATCGATCTCGAGGCCGAGGCCCGGTTCGTCGGTCAGCGCCACGCAGCCGCCCGTGATCGGCAGCTTGCCGCCCTTCACCACTTCCTCGTCCGGCTCCTGCCACGGGTAATGCGTATCGCAGGCGTACGACAGGTTCTCGACCGAGGCGGCCACGTGCGTCATCGCCATCAGGCTGATGCCGAGGTGCGAGTTCGAATGCATCGACACGCCCACGCCGAACGTGTCGCACATGCGCGCCAGTTGCTGCGTGTCGCGCAGGCCGCCCCAGTAGTGATGGTCGGCCAGCACGATCTGCACGCTGTTCAGTGCGACGCTGCGGCGGAATTCGTCGAAATCGGTCACCACCATGTTGGTGGCGAGCGGCATGCCGGTGCGGCGATGCAGTTCGGCCATGCCTTCGAGGCCCGGCGTGGGATCTTCGTAATACTGAAGATCGTCGCCGAGCAGTTCGGCCATCCGCAGCGCCGTGTCGAGCGACCAGTTGCCGTTCGGATCGATGCGCAGCGGCGCGTTCGGGAACGCGCGCTTGAGCGCCTTGATGCAGGCCACTTCGTGCTCGGGGTCGAGCGCGCCGGCCTTCAGCTTGATGCTCTCGAACCCGTAATCGTCGATCATGCGGCGCGCCTGCTCGACGATCTGCGCCTCGCTGAGCGCCTCGCCCCATGAATCGGGCCGGTACGGGCTGTCGATATGTTCGGCGTACTTGAAGAACAGGTAGGCGCTGAACGGCACGGCCTTGCGCACCGCACCGCCGAGCAGATCGACCAGCGGCGCGTTCAGGTAGCGCGCCTGCGCGTCGAGACAGGCCACCTCGAACGCCGAATACGCGTTGCTGACCGCCTTGCTCGCGTGCGAGCCCGGCGCCAGCTCCGCGCCGGCCGAGCTGGCCGGCGACATGCGCGCCACCACCCCGCGCACGATCTCGCGCAGCCGGTTCAGCTTGAACGGATCGAGGCCGATCAGCTCGCCCTTCACCGCGTCGAGCACCGCCAGCGCGGGCGCGTCGCCGTAGCTTTCGCCGAGGCCGATATGGCCGGTGTCGGTTTCGATCTCGATGATCGAGCGCAGCGCATAGGCCTCGTGAATCCCGGCCGCGTTCAGCAGCGGCGCATCCTTGAAGGCGATCGGGGTGACGGTGACTCGGGTGATTTTCATGGGGATTCCTGAGGATGGAGGGAACGGATGGCGCGTTCGGGATCGAAACCGGTCAGCCGGCGCGGCGCTGCAACGCACGCTCGCGCCCGGAGCGCGTCATCCAGACGGCGGCGACCGCCGCCAGCGACGTGACCGACAGGCCCGTGAGGCCGCCGCGAATCGAGCCGGTGTGCTGTTCGAGCAGGCCGAACACGGTCGGCGCGACGAAGCCGCCGAGGTTGCCGATCGAATTGATCAATGCGATCACGCCGGCGGCGATCCGCGCATCGAGGTGGCCCTGCGGGATCGGCCAGAACAGCGACGACGCCGCCTTGAAGCCCACCGCCGCGAAGCAGATCGAGACGAACGCGAACGACGCGCCGCCGAACGTCGAGACGAACATGCCGAGCGCCGCGATCACCAGCGCGATCGAGGTCCACAGTTGCTGATTGCGAAAGCGCGCGGCCAGCATGGCGAAGCCGTACATCGCCGCGATCGACACGATCCACGGAATCGAGTTGAACAGCCCCACCTGGAAATCGCTGTAATGGCCCATCTTGCGGATGATGCTCGGCAGCCAGAACGTCGCGCCGTAGATCGTCAGCGACACCGCGAAGTAGATGAAGCAGTACAGCGCGATCTTCGGATCGGCCAGCAGCTTGAGCGGCGAGGTGTGGGCGGGCCGGTTGCGCTCGCGTTCGGCCTGTTCGGCCGCGATCGTGTCGGTCACGGCGCGCCGCTCGGCGTCGGCCAGCCAGCGCGCGTCGGCCGGGCGCGAGTCGAGCCAGAACCAGACGACCGCGCACAGCACGATCGACGCCGCGCCCTCGATCACGAACATCCACTGCCAGCCGTGCAGGCCGAGGCCGCCGATGCTCAGCAGCGCGCCCGACACCGGGCCGGCCAGGATCGAGGCGAGCGCCGAGCCGCTCAGGAACACCGCCATCGCCTTGCCGCGCGAGCTGGCCGGCAGCCACTGCGTGAAGTAATAGATGACGCCCGGGAAGAAGCCCGCCTCGGCGATGCCGAGCAGGAAACGCAGCACGTAGAACGAGGTTTCGCCCTGCACGAAGGCCATCGCCGTGGCGGCGATGCCCCAGGTCAGCATGATACGCGTGAGCCAGGCCTTCGCGCCGAAGCGCGCGAGCAGCAGGTTCGAGGGCACCTCGAAGATCGCGTAGCCCACGAAGAACAGCCCCGCGCCCAGCCCGTAGGCGGCCGCGCCGATGCCGATGTCCGCCGCCAGATGCTCGCGCACGAAGCCGATGTTGACGCGATCGATGTAGTTGACGATGAACATGATCACGAACAGCGGCAGCACGCGGCGCTCGATCTTCGCGACGGCCCGCCCGAGCGGCGAGGCCGGCGCGGGCGCGCGTTCGCCCGGTGCGGCGGGATGCTTCGCAGTTTCCACGGTGTCTCCTGGTGTTGTGTCCGCAGGCCGCGCTGTCGAGCGGCGCCGCGTCGAGTTTTGCGGATTAAAACACTAAAACATTAGTGCGTCAATGAGACGGGATTTTGGTATCGTGGCGGCTGCCGCCGGCGCGCCGCCGCAACGCCCGGCCGATGTTTTCCGATCCGAACCATGACCCCGACGCTTTCCGACCCGCCCACCGCCGCCACCCTGCCCGAGCTGATCGCTCCGTCCTTCGACCGTTCGCGCCATGCCGCGCCGCAGGTGTTCGAGCATCTGCGCGAGCTGATCGTCGAGATGCGGATCGCGCCGGGCACGGTGCTGCAGCGCGCCGAGCTGGCCGCGCTGTACGGGCTGAGCCAGACGCCGATCCGCGACGCGCTGATCCGGCTCGGCGAAGAAGGCCTGGTCGATATCTTTCCGCAGCACGCCACGGTCGTCAGTTCGATCGACGTGACGCTGGCGCGCCAGCAGTTGTTCCTGCGCCGTTCGATCGAACTGGAGATCGTGCACCGGCTCGCCAGCGACACGCCCGCCGCGCTGGTGGCGCGGCTGGAAGACAGCATCGAGCTGCAGCGCATGCACGCAGCGCGCGAGAACTACGTGGAATTCGTGCATGCCGATCAGGCGTTTCACCGCCTGATGTACGAGGCGGCCGACGTGATGGGTTTGTGGGCGCTGGTGCGCAAGCAGAGCGGCCATCTCGACCGGTTGCGCAACCTGCATGTGCCGATTCCCGGCAAGACCGAGCGCGTGCTGATGCAGCACGCGGCGATCGTCGCGGCGATTGCCGCCGGCGACCCCGACGCCGCGCAGCAGGCGCTGCGCGCGCATCTGTCGGGCACGCTGTCGCAGGTCGACGACATTCGCGCCCGCTTCGGCGGATTCCTGAAGCACTGAGCGGGCGGCCGGACCGTGCGTCCGCGCCGCCGCGCGCTGCGCGCCGGCCTTACTTCAGCTTGAACACGCTGACCGCATCGGCCAGTTGCCCTGCCTCGTCGCGCAGGCCGAGCGCTTCGCGCTGCGCGTCGTCCACCACCTGCGCGTTCTGTTGCGTGGCCTCGCCGATCTGCGTGACGGCGATGTTGACCTGCTCGATCGCCTGCGATTGCTCGCGCGACGCCTGGCTGATCTCGCCGATGATGGCGCGCACCTGCCCCACGCGCTCGACGATGCCCTGCATCGCCGCGCTCGCCTCGCCCGCGATGCGCGCGCCGCTCTGAACGGTCGCGCCCGATTCGGCCACCAGCGCCTCGATCTCGCGCACCGATGCCGCGCTGCGCTGCGCGAGCGCCCGCACCTCGCCCGCCACCACCGCGAAGCCGCGGCCCTGTTCGCCCGCGCGCGCCGCTTCCACGGCCGCGTTCAGCGCCAGGATATTGGTTTGGAATGCGATGCTTTCGATCACGCTCGTGATGTCGGCGATCCGGCTCGACGAGCGGCCGATCTCGTCCATCGTCGACACCACGCGGCCCACCGCCTCGCCGCCCGCGCGCGCCGCGTCGGACGCGCCCGACACGAGCTGGTTGGCCTGCGCGGCATGGTCGGCGTTCTGCTGCACGTTGGAGGTCAGCTCCTCCATGCTGGCCGCCGTGCGCTCCAGGTTGCCGGCCTGCGCCGCAATCCGTTCGGCGATGTCGCCGCTGCCCGAGGCGAGCTGCCCGGTGCGCGACGACATCGTGGCCGCGCCTTCGCGCACCTGCGCGACGATCCGCGCGAGGCCGTCGCCGATCCCGTCGATGGCGCGGATCAGCCGGCCGATCTCGTCGTCGCGCACCGCCCGGCCCTGCCCGATGCGCACGCTCAGGTCGCCCGCCGCGAGCCGCTCCGAGGCCCGCGCCGCCTCGTCGAGCGGGCGGCTCACGAGCCGCCGCACCGCCCACACGAACAGCAGGCCGAACACCGCCACCAGCGCCAGCGCGGCCAGCAGGAAGCGGTTGCGGGTGGCCGTCACGTCGGCCGTCACCTCGTTGCGCGGCGCGACGCCGGCCACCAGCCAGTGCCATTCGGGCACGGTGAGGAATGCCACGTATTTGTCGCGCGCATCGGTTTCGCCGAGCAGCGCGTCGGCCGAGCGGTATTCGAGCTGGCCCTGCTTCATCTCCAGCATGCGCGCGAACGGCGCGCTGGCGTCCTCGCCGCGCTTGCCCTCGGCGCTCGGATGGACGATGAACGTGCCGCGATCGGGGCCGGCCGAGGCGTCCATCGCCAGGAAATAGCCGCTCTCGCCGATCTTCTGGCGGCGGATGCCGTCCTCGATCGCCGCGATTTCCGCGCCCACGTCCACGCCGACGAACAGCGCGCCGATCACCTGCCCGCCCGCGTCGCGAATCGGTTTGTACTGCGTGATGTAGCGCTTGCCGAACAGCGTGGCCAGGCCCGTGTACACCCGGCCGCCCGACACCGGCCCCCAGGCCGGCCCCTTGCGGTCGAGCAGCGTGCCGATCGCGCGCGTGCCGTCGGCCTTCTTCAGCGAGGTCGTGACGCGGATGAAATCGTCGCCGCGCCGCGCGAACACGGTGGCGATCGCGCCGCTGTGCGCGAGGAATTCGTCGGGCACCGAGAAATCGAGATCGAGCACGCGCTCGCCGGTTTTCAGCGTCGGCGCGGCCGCGCCCTGGATGTCAATCGTTTGCGCGGCGTCGATCGAGAACGCGCCGGGCAACAGGGCCTCGAATTGCGTCATCGAGCGGCCGACCTCGGCCGTCAGCGCCTTGTCGAACAGCGCGATCGTGTCGGCGATCGACGCGTCCTTCTCGGCGATGCGCCGCAGTACCTGATCGGTGACCTCGGCGCCCGCCGTGCGGGTCAGCGCCCAGGCGAACGCGGCCAGGCTCAGCGCGAACAGCAGGCAGGAAAAGATGGCGAGCCGCACCCCGATGCTGGTGCGGCGCAAGGCGAAAAGAGTCATATCGGACGAAGCGTGTCGAAAAAAGGCCGCCGCCGGGCTCGATGCTTTTCGAGCACAGTGCCGGGCGGAAAACGCGAATACAGTCCGCGGCGTAAGCGCTTATCGGCATTCCGTAAGGAATCTTTAGGGTTCAGGGGCGCCCCGGCGCCCGGGCGCTGCCCGGCGGCCATGAAAAAAGGCGCTGCTCGCGCAGCGCCTTCGCTTACATCAGACCATTCGACCCGCCATCAACCGCCGGTCTTGGCCCGCACCGCGGCCACCTGCTTGGCCGTGACCGCCGGCCCCCGGTTGCCCCAGCTCGACCGCACGAAGCTCGCCAGTTGCGCGACGTCCTCGTCGTTGTAGCGCCAGCCGAAGCCCGGCATGGCCAGCGGCGACGGCGCCGTCTGCGTCGACGGCAGCCGCGTGCCGGCCAGGATCACGGCGATCAGCGAATCCGGGTTGGCCTGCGTGACCATCGGATTGTCGACGAGCGACGGGAACACGCCCGATGCGCCCTTGCCGTTCACGCGGTGGCAGGCCGCGCAACTGTCGAGATACGCCTCCGCGCCGCGCCCCTGCACCTGCCCGCCGAGAATCGCCTTGACGGTGGCTTCGTCGGGATGGAACGACGCCGTTTGCGGCGGCGTGCCCAGGCTCTTCAGGTAGACGGCCATCGCCTTCAGATCGGCATCGCTCAGGTACTGCGTGCTGTGCTCGACCACCTCGCCCATCGGGCCGGACACCGACGCATGCGGATTGCGGCCCGTCTTCAGCGTCGCGACGATGTCGTCCACCGACCAGGCCTCGAGGCCGCCACCCGCCGACGAGCGCAGGTTGATCGGCGCCGTGCCGTCGAGCGATGAGCCCGACAGGTACAGGTCGCTCTTGCCGCTCACGTCCAGCTCCTGCATCGCCGCGCCGCGCGGCGTGTGGCAGCTGCTGCAGTGCGCGAGGCCCTGCACGAGGTAGGCGCCGCGATTCCATTCCACGCTCTTGCCCGCATCGGCCACGAAGCGCGAATCGTCGTGGAACGCGCGGTTCCAGTAGGCGAGCGGCCAGCGCACGCTGAGCGGCCACGGGATATCCGAGGCGCGGTTCGGTTGCGGCGAGGCCGGCACCTGCGTCGTGAAGTACGCGTACAGATCCTGCAGATCCGCGTCCGACACCTTCGCATACGACGTGAACGGCATCGCCGGGTACAGATGCTTGCCGCCCTTGGCCACGCCCTCGCGCATCGCCAGCACGAATTCGTCGAACGTGTAGCCGCCGATGCCGTGCTCGCGATCGGCGGTGATGTTGGTCGAATAGATCGTGCCGACCGGCGTCGCGAACGGCAGGCCGCCCGCGAACGGCGTGCCGCCCTTGGCCGTGTGACAGGCGATGCAGTCGCCGGCCCGCGCCAGATACGCGCCGTGCACCGCGTCGCCCTTGCGGCCGGCGATCGACGGATCCACCTTGGCATCGGGCGTGACCGAGGCGAACGCCCACAACGCGCCGACTGCCACCACGCCGGCCGCTACCACTCCAGTAATGATTTTCCGCATGTCTTGTCGCTCGCTCAGACCTGCACCATGGGGGCGCCGGTGTTCTTCAGGTATTGCGAGCGGATGTTGCTCGCCGCCCAGTAAGCGAGACCGCCCACCAGCCCCGTCGGGTTGTAGCCGACGCCGTGCGCGAACACGTTCGCCCCCATCACGAACAGGTTCGGCACGTCCCAGCTCTGCAGGTACTTGTTGACCACGCTCGTCTTCGGATCCGCGCCCATCGCCGTGCCGCCGCTGATGTGCGTGCTCTGATAGGCGCGCGTGTCCCAGTGGGTGCCCTGCTTCAGGATGCGGCCCGAGATCGACTTCGGATTCATCGCGCGGCCGATCTCCATCATCTTGCCGGCCACGTATTCCGAGGCGCGCAGGTCGTTGTCCTGCCAGTCGAGCGTCAGGCGCAACAGCGGCGAACCGTAGGCGTCCCGATAATTCGGATCGAGATCGAGGAAGCAGTTGCGATAGGCCATGTTGCTGCACTGCGATTCGATGCGGCCGGTGTGCAGGAAGTTGTCCTTCACGGCCTGCTTCCACTCGCTGCCCCACTTCGGCGTGCCCTTCGGCAGCGGAATGCCGCGCACCGGGCCGTTGCCCGTCTGGCGGCCCCAGATGATGCCGCCGCCGATGAAGCCCAGTTGCGAGTGATCGAAGTTGTCCGCGTTGAACTCCTCGATCGCCTGCCCGCCGCCGCCCGCGCCCATGAACTGGTTGATGTACGTGTCCTTGTCCCAGAACATGTTCACGCTGTTCAGCAGCTGGTAGCAGAAGTTGCGGCCGACGGTGCCTTCGTTCGTATCCGGATTGAACGGCTGGCCGATCTTCGACAGCAGCATCAGGTGCACGTTGTGCAGTTGGAACGCGGCCAGCACCACCATCTCGGCCGGCTGCTCGACCTCGTTGCCCTCGTGATCGATATAGGTCACGCCGGTCGCGCGCTTGCCGCTCGCGTCGGTGTTGACCTTGATCACGTGCGAATTCACGCGCAGCTCGAAGTTCGGCTTGCGCAGCAGCGCGGGGATGATCGCCGTCTGCGGCGAGGCCTTCGAATAGTTCAGGCAGCCGTAATCGCTGCAGAAACCGCAGAAGTTGCACGGCCCGAGCTGGCAGCCGTATTCGTTGGTGTACGGGCCCGACGCGTTGCCGGCCGGCAGCGCGAACGGCTTGTAGCCGAGGCCCTTGGCGGCGGCGGCGAACAGGTTGCCGGTGGGGTGATCGGTCAGCGGCGGCAGCGGATATTCGCCGCTGCGGCGGCCTTCGAACGGATTGCCGACGCCGGTCGGCTTGCCGCCGATGTTGCCCGCGAGGCCCGAGGTGCCGCACACGCGTTCGAAGCGGTCGAAGCTCGGCTCCAGTTCATCATAGGTCACGCCCCAATCCTGCAGGTTCATGCCTTCGGGGATGAACTTCGCGCCGTAGCGCTCGGTGATGTGGCTCTTGTAGCGCAGCTCGTCCGGCATCACGCGCGACTGCACGCCCGACCAGTGCGCGCCCGCGCCGCCCACGCCCTCGCCCGGCTTGAACGAGCCGATCTGGCGATACGGCACGGCCGTCTGATCCTTGGTGTGGCGGTTCGTGACGGTGGTCTTGGCGAGGTTCTGCAGCAGCGCCTGGCGCGCCGAATACTTGATCTCGTCGACGATCTGCGGATAGGCGAAATCGGGCACGGTTTCGCGCGCGTCGCCGCGTTCGAGCGCCACGACGTTGAGCCCCGCGTTGGCCAGTTCGATCGCCATGATCGCGCCGGTCCAGCCGAAGCCGACGATCACGCAGTCGACCGGCTTTTTCTTGATGCTTGCCATGCTTATCCTCGCTTGCCGTAGAGACTGACGGGCGCGTAGGGATAAGGCTTGGCCTCGCCCACGAACTCCAGGTAATCGGCGCGCACGCCGGGGTAGCCGATCATCTTCCAGGCGGCCATGTTCTTGTTGCCGCCGTAGGACGGATCGCCGAAATAGCCTTCCATCGTGTTCTTCAGCAGGAAACCGTTCAGGAATCCCTTGAAGTTGAAGTCGTCGGATTTGATCTCGCCCGAGTCGATCTTCTTGAAGAAATCGGTGCCCTGCGCGTGGCCCAGCTCGGCGAACGTCTTGCCGCCGAAATGCGCGCGCGCGTAGGCGTTGATCGCGCGGATGCCGAGCCGGTATTGCTCCTTCGGCGTCAGCTTCGACTGGTAGCCGAATTCGGGCTCGACCTTGAAGAACGGCCCCTGCATGTACCAGCGGGCGGCGTCGCCGTAGGGCGTCTGCATCTGGCGGTCGATGTACTGCGGCACGCCGAGTTCGACCGCGCCGGGACCGATGTCGTCCTTCGGGATCAGCACGTCGCAGGCGGCATTGACGAACGCCCATTCCTCCGGCGTGAAATAGCCGGGCGTGTAGTGGTCGACGGTGGGCTGGTCGGGGGGCGGCAGGCCCGGCGCGGGCGTGGGCTGGCTGCTGCTGGCCACGGCGCCGGTCATTCCGACCACGGCTATGGGTGCAATCGCGATGGAGCCCTTGAGAAAGCTCCGCCGGCTGCGATCTTTCGCTGTCGTCATTGTCGAATCGTGTTGTGGAGAAAGAGAGGCACTGCTCGGATACTGCGGGGCCGCGTACGTTGCGCGGCCCATCGAATGCGGATCAACGGTTGCTGCACACTGCTGAAACGGTGGGACGAATCCGGTTACGCCAATTTGAAGGTTTCGACGTGGCCGCGCATGCGCGTCGACTGCTCGCTCAGCGCCTGCGCCGCGGCGGTCGCCTGCTCGACCAGCGCCGCGTTCTGCTGCGTGATCGAATCCATCTGGCTGACCGCCGTATCGACCTGCTCGATACCCATGCGCTGCTGCTCGGCGGCGGCGGCGATCTCGTTCATGATGGTCGCCACGTCGCGCACCGCGCCGAGCACTTCCTGCATGGTGCGGCCCGCATCGGCCACGAGTTCGCTGCCTTCGGCAATCGTTTGCACCGATTCGCCGATCAGTTCCTTGATTTCCTTGGCCGAGGCCGACGAACGCTGCGCGAGGCTGCGCACTTCGCTGGCGACCACCGCGAAGCCGCGGCCCTGTTCGCCCGCGCGCGCCGCTTCCACCGCGGCGTTCAGCGCCAGGATGTTGGTCTGGAACGCGATGCCCTCGATGATCCCGGTGATGTCCGAGATCTTGCGCGAGCTGCTGTCGATGCCGCCCATCGTGCCGACCACGCGCTCGACCACGTCGTTGCCGCGCGCCGCCACGTTCGAGGCGTTGTCGGCCAGACGGCGGCCGGTATGCGCGCTCTCGGCGTTCTGCTTCACGGTGGCCGTCAGCTCGCTCATGCTGGCGGCCGTTTCCTCCAGCGAGGCCGCCTGCTCCTCGGTGCGCACCGACAGGTCGAGCGTGCCCGAGGCGATCTGCTGGGTGGCCGTGGCGATCGATTCGGTGCTGCTGCGCACCTCGCGCACGGTGCCGGCCAGGCTCGACTGCATCGCGGCCACGCCGCGCAGCAACATGCCCATCTCGTCGTCGTTGTGCACCTCGATGCGGCGCTGCAGGTCGCCCTGCGCGATCGATTCGAAGTGCGAGAGCGCGTCGTTGAGCGGCGTCATGATCGCGCGGCGCAGCGAGAACCAGCTGAAGCCGGCGGCGATCACGCCGATCGCGATCATCGCCACCGACAGCGCCGAATACACGCGGAAGCTCGCCTCGGCGGCTTCGTAGTTGTGCTTGGCGTTCGCGTACAGCGCTTCCTTGACCTTGTCGTTGGCCGCGCTCATCGCGTTGTAGAGCGCGGAGAGCTGCGTCATCGCGATGGTGTCGATGCGCGCGGCGTCGTGCGCGCGGATCGCCTCGATGAAGTTCGACACGGCGTTGCGCATCGTCGCGCGGCGCGAGGTGGCCTCGTCGATCAGGTCGGCCTCGCTCTGTTCGTGCGGCTGCTTGACGAAGGTCTGCCACCATTCGTCGGATTTCGCGAAGAAGCCGGTGGCGCGCTCGATCTGCTCCTGCGCCTTCGGATCGTCGGGGTGCAGCGCCAGGCGGTCGAGCACGAGGCGCGTGCGGGCAATGTAGATCTCGGCGTTGCCGATATTGGTCGCGGCGGTCAGCTTGTTCTGGTAGGTATCCTGGTTGGCCTGGTTCGCCCGGATCGTGCCGAGCAGGCCCAGCGCACCGATGGCAACCATCAGGACTGCGAGAAAACACATCGTCAGGGCGATTCGCGTCTGCAGCGAAAAGCCTGCTTTACCAAACTTCATATTGTCGTTCTCCGGGGGTACACACTGTGTCGTTATCGGCCACGCATGTGAACGTTTACGGCGAGTACTTAATTAACTTTAGTGTTATGTCTGATTTAATAAGACACTTAAACATGCTAGGAACTCGGCCATCGCGTGGCGCCCCGAATGTCGCCGCGAAACAGCCGAATCCCTTGCCCAGCAAGGCTCAAGCGACGTCGACACGAATTGGCGGCAGCCCGTCGAAGCGCCCTTCGGCCAGGCCCGGCCCCGCAGGGAACACCATCCCGATATATGAACCGGTCGTCACGATCTGCTCCGGCGTGACCGCGATGCCGCGTTCGACGGCACTGTGATTGACTAGCCAGGTCAGCAGCCGGCGCGGGTCGACGGCCGGGTTGCTGCCGGCCGCCGCGGGCGCCGCCGCCTCGCCCGCGAAGCTGAACGACAGCGCCGGCGACACGAACGGATAGCGCGCGTCGTACGGCGCCGGCTCGCCCACGATCAGCGCGCCGTGGTTCTGCAGATCGGCCAGTTGCGCGAAACGATCGACCTCGGGCCAGCCGGCCCAGCGGCTCGTGACCACCTCGATGGTCGGCACCATCCAGGCGATCGCGGCCAGCACCTCGTCCTCCGTGTAGCGCTCGGCGCGCGGCGCGAAGCTGCGGCCGAAGCGAAAGCCGATTTCCAGTTCCAGCCCGAACGGCGCGGCCGGATCGCGCGTGATGCGCGCGCCGCTCGGGTGCAGCGCGCTATCGGGCAGCGGCGCGCCTTGCGGCGGGCCGTCCGCGCCCTTGCCGCCCACCTTCCAGCCGCCGATGCGCGCGCCGAGCGCATCGAGCACGGCATGCA
>NZ_JAAGPF010000173.1 GCF_017104645.1 Burkholderia sp. Ac-20379 | reverse complement strand
CGCTCGACGCCATCGCGCTGCCGATCGCCTGCGCGAGCAACAGCAACCGCGCCTACGTGGAAGCGGCGCTCGCGCGCACCGGCCTGAAGCGGCACTTCGGCGAACGGCTGTTCTGCGCGGACGGCGTCGAGCGGCCGAAGCCCGCGCCCGACGTGTATCTGGCCGCCGCGCACACGCTCGGCTTCGCGCCGGCGCACTGCCTGGTGGTGGAGGACAGCGCGACCGGCATCACCGCCGCGGCTGCGGCCGGCATGACGGTGATCGGCTTCATCGGCGGCGGGCACGCTTCGCCGTCGCAGGTCGATGCGTTGCGCGCGATCGGCGCGCGCCACGTGTTCGACCGCATGGATGCGCTGCCGGGGCTGGTTGCGCAATGGATCGCGACAGGCACCGTGCCGTCGCAATGAATGCAGGGCCGCGCGCGGGCAGGCCCGCCGCGCGCGTCGAACCGGCCGCACCGCTCATGGGCGGCCGTCAATGGAGCGGAGACAAATCATGGCAAGCGTGCTTCTGCGCAATATCGGCAAGCGCTACGACGACAACGAAGTGCTGAGCAATGTGAACCTCGACATCGCCGATGGCGAGTTCGTGGTGTTCGTCGGCCCCAGCGGCTGCGGCAAGTCCACGCTGATGCGGATGATCGCCGGGCTGGAAGATATTTCCGGCGGCGACCTGATGATCGACGGCGTGCGCGTGAACGAGACGCCGAGCGCCAAGCGCGGCATCGCGATGGTGTTCCAGTCCTACGCGCTCTATCCGCACATGACGCTGTACGACAACATGGCGTTCGGCCTGAAGCTGGCCGGCGCGAAGAAGCCCGAGATCGACGCCGCCGTGCGCAACGCGGCCAGGATCCTGCACATCGATCACCTGCTGGAGCGCAAGCCGAAGCAACTGTCGGGCGGCCAGCGCCAGCGCGTCGCGATCGGCCGCGCGATCACGCGCAAGCCGAAGGTGTTCCTGTTCGACGAACCGCTGTCGAACCTCGACGCCGCGCTGCGCGTGAAGATGCGTCTCGAGTTCGCGCGCCTGCACGACGAGCTGAAGACCACGATGATCTACGTGACCCACGATCAGGTCGAGGCGATGACGCTGGCCGACAAGATCGTGGTGCTGTCGGGCGGCAGCGTGCAGCAGGTCGGCACGCCGAACACGCTCTATCACGCGCCGGCCAACCGCTTCGTGGCGGGCTTCATCGGCTCGCCGAAAATGAACTTCCTCGAAGGCGTGGCGCAGGCCGTGTCGGCCGACGAGGCGACGGTGCGCTTCGAGTCGGGCGAGACGCAGCGCGTGGCGGTGCGCACCGGCGCGCTGAAGACGGGCGACAAGGTCACGGTCGGCATCCGCCCCGAGCATCTGCAGGTCGGCGTGGCTGACGGCGAGGGTGTGGCGGTCAAGACCATGGCGGTGGAATCGCTCGGCGATTCGGCTTATCTGTACGCCGAGTCGGCGGTCGCGCCGGACGGCATGATCGCGCGCATCCCGCCGCTCGAAACGCATCGCCCGGGCACGATCCTGCGCGTGCAGGCCGCGCCCGAGCATTGCCATCTGTTCGATGCCGAAGGCCGGGCGTTCGAGCGGCGCTCGCCGCACGCGAAGGCGGCCTGAGCGAATAGCGAACAGGATCGGGCTCGCCCAGGCGGGCGGCCCGGTTGCATGCAGAGCGAGCCGTTGTCGAGGCCGCGCGAATCCCGCGCGGCCTTTTTTCGTTGTGGGCGGCGCGATGGGCGCCGATGCGATCGCCCGCGCAGGCGGTCCAACGAAAAACGGCGGCCGTCGAGGCCGCCGTTCCGCGCGAGGCTGGCAGAGCAGACGCCGTGCTCAGTCCGACAGCGCCGCCCGCGCGCAGCTCTCGTCGGTCACGATGCCCGACAGCCAGCCGCCGCGCAGCGCGGCCAGCACGGCCGCCTGCTTGCGCGGGCCGCCCGCGAAGCCGATGGTCGGCCGGCGCGGCGGCGCGTCGAGCGGCACGCTCGTCACGCGCGCGGTGGACGGCGTGACGACGCGGCCGCCGCGCGCATCCATCGGCAACCCGACCATCTCGGCCACGGCGCCGTATTCCATCATCTCGCTCAGCTCGTCCGCCGTGATGAAGCCGTCCACATGCAGCGGGCAATCGTCGCCCACGTTGCCGATGCCGACGAACGCCACGTCGGCGTCGGCCGTCAATTGCTCGACGATCCGGTACAGGCGGTGATTGCACCACTGCGCGCGCTCGGCCTCGTTGTCGGCGATCAGCGGCGCGGGCAGCAGGAAGTGCTTGCCGCCGGTTTTCTCGGAGATGTGCTGCGCGACGTCGTACGGGTTCGACGAGCCGTCCTGCGCGATCGCGCCGACCATCGACACCAGCCGGTGCTGCGGCCGCTCGATCTGCGCGATCTGCGCCACGGCCGCCTTCAGCGTGCGGCCGCTGCTGACCGCGATCACCATCGGCCGTTCCTCGTTGATGTAGCGCTCCATGACCTGCGCGCCGGCCACGGCCAGCTTGCGGTCGATCGAATCGGGCGTGTCGGCGTCGATCGGCACCACTTCGCAGAGCGACAGGCCGTAGCGCTTCGACAATTGCGCGGCCAGATCGAGGCAATCGGCCACGCGGTGATCGACGCGCACGCGGATCAGGTTCTTCTCGACCGCGAACGCCACGAGCCGCTGCGCGACCGGCCGCGAGACCTGCAATTTCTCGGCGATCTCGTTCTGCGTGTCGCCGGCCACGTAGTAGAGCCAGGCGGCGCGCGTGGCGAGATCGAGTTTTTCGGATGACTTGGACACGGTGCGAGGTCGCTCGGAACGGGGCAGGCGGAAAAGGTAGCGATCCTATCGCAATCGGCGTCAGGCGAGACGCGGGCGCGACGGTTCGAACAGCGGCCGGACGTGGCGGTACAGCGCGCGATAGGCGTCGAGCCGCTCGCGCAGCCGCGCGTGGCGGGCCGCATCGGGCACGTACTCGGCCGACAGCGGCGGCTTGGTCAGCACTTGCGACGGATCGCCGCCGTCGGCCAGCCAGCCGAGCCGCGCCGCGCCGAGCGCCGCGCCGGTCGCGCCGCCGCCGAGCTGGTGGGTGCGCACGTCGAGCGTGTCGGCCATCAGCTGCGCCCAGTACGCGCTGCGCGCGCCGCCGCCGATCAGCGCCAGCGATTCGCAGGCCGAGCCGGCCGCCACCAGCGCGTCGTGGCCGTCGGCGATCGCCAGCGTCACGCCTTCGAGCACCGCGTAGCCGAGCCGCGCGCGGTCGGTGCCGTGCGTCATGCCGTAGAACACGCCCTGCGCGTACGGATCGTTGTGCGGCGTGCGCTCGCCCGACAGGTAGGGCAGGAAGATCGGCGCGTCGGCCAGCTCGGCCGGATCGAGCGCGGCCACTTCGGCGATCAGCGTGGGCTCGTCGGTCGAGGTCAGCTTGCAGACCCAGCGCAGGCAGCTCGCGGCCGACAGCACCACGCTCATCTGCTGCCAGCGGTTCGGGATCGCGTGGCAGAACGCGTGCACGGCGCGTTCGGGATACGGCATGAAGCGGTCGCCGACGATGCTGAGCACGCCCGAGGTGCCGAGCGAGACGAAGCCGTCGCCGGGCTGCGTCGCGCCGATGCCGAGCGCGCTGGTGGCGTTGTCGCCGCCGCCGCCGGCCACCACGATGCCGTCCTTCAGGCCGAGTTCGCGCGCCACGTCGCCGCGCAGCGTGCCCGACGGCGCGTTGCCCTCGATCACGCGCGGCATCTGATCGCGCGTCATGCCGCCGGCCTCCAGCAGCGTGTCGGACCAGTCGCGGCGCGCCACGTCGAGCCACAGCGTGCCGGCCGCGTCCGACGGATCGGACACGCGGTTGCCGGTGAGCCGCAGCCGCAGGTAATCCTTCGGCAGCAGCACGCAGGCGATGCGGCGGAACACGTCCGGCTCGTGATTGGCGACCCACATCAGCTTGGGCGCGGTGAAGCCCGGCATCGCGAGATTGCCGGCGAGCTTGTGCAGCTCGGGCGCGCGTTCGGTCAGCGCCGTGCATTCCTCGTCGCTGCGCATGTCGTTCCACAGGATCGCGGGCCGCAGCACGCGATCCTCGCGGTCGAGCAGCACCGCGCCGTGCATCTGGCCCGACAGGCCGATGCCGCGCACCTGCGCGTAGTCGGACGGATGGCGCGCGCGCAGCGCGGCCAGTGCCGCGCAGGTGCCCGCCCACCAATCCTCGGGCTGTTGCTCGGCCCAGCGCGGATGCGCGCGCGTGACGGTGAAGGGCGTACCCGCCGTGCCGACGACGGTGCCGTCGGGAGAAAGCAGCAGCACCTTGACTTCCGAGGTGCCGAGATCGATGCCGAGATACATGATGGGCGGAAGCAGTCCGTCGTCAGAGAGTCGCTACTGTAGCCGCGCGCCCCGGCCGGTGCCAATGCCGGATGACCCGCACACGGCGCGGGCCGGGGAGGGCGGAGCGGGTTCAGTTCGCGTCGCGCCAGGCGTCGACGCGGGCCAGCCCGGCGCGCAGCGCGTGCAGCAGCCGCGCGTCGCCGGCCAGCGATCCCCACAGCCCGCGATCGGCGGCCAGCGCGGCCGCCGGATCGTCGGCCGCGACGATCGCGCGCGCCACGCCCGGATCCATCACGCCGTCCTGGTACGCATACGGCAGCAGGCCCTGCGCCCAGCGCTCGAGAAAGCGCAGGAACAGCGCCGGCAGCACGGCCGTCGACACCGGCTCGGCGCCGCGCGCGAAGCAGTCGGCGAAGGTCGGCGCGATGAAGCCGGGGATCTTCGAGAAGCCGTCGGCGGCCACGCGCTGGTTGGTGTCGAGGATGTACGGATTGCCGAAGCGCTCCAGCACCACGTCGCGATAGCGCGCCAGATCGAGCGGGCTCGGCGTCAGCGACGGGATCACGTCGTCGCTCACGTAGGCGTGCGCGAGCGCGCGGATCGCCGGGTCGTGCGTGCCTTCGTGGATGTACGACAGGCCCGCCAGCGTGCCGGCCCAGGCGATGCAGCTGTGGGTGGCGTTGAGGATGCGGATCTTCGCTTCCTCGTACGGATGCACGTCGTCCACCATTTCCGCGCCCGCCTGTTCCCAGGCCGGGCGGCCCGCCACGAAGCGATCCTCGATCACCCACTGGATGAACGATTCGCCCATCACCGGGCAGGCGTCGTCCATGCCGGTGGCGGCCTTCACGCGTTCGGCCACGTCGGGCGTGGGGCGCGGCGTGATGCGGTCGACCATCGCGCTCGGGCACGACACGTTCGCGTCGAACCAGGCCAGCAGGTCGGTCAGGCCGCGCCGTTCGAGGAACTCGCGCATGCCGGCCTCGAAACGCGCGCCGTTGCTGCGCAGGTTGTCGCAGCTTTGCAGCGTGACAGGGCCGCCGCCGCGGGCCTGCCGTTCGGTCAGCAGCGCGGCCAGCGCGCCGTAGATGGTGGTGCGCGCGCCTTGCAGATCGGCGGCCAGATCGGGATTGCCGGCGTCGAGCCGGTTGTGTTCGTCGAGGTAGTAGCCGCCTTCGGTCACGGTGAACGAGACGATCCGGCAGGCCGGATCGGCGCCGGCCTCGATCAGCGCCCGCAGGTCGATCGACCAGGGCAGCACGCGCGAGATCGAGCGGATCGCCTCGTAGGTGCGCTCGCCGGCCGGCGTGACGGTTTCGAGCGTGTAGACGCCCTGCTGCGCGGCCAGCGCGTCCATCGTCGCCTGCATGTCGTCGCGGATGTTGGCGACCGCCAGCGACCAGCGCGCGTCCGGCGCGGCGGCTTCGTTGACGCGGTGCAGATACCAGGCCTGATGGGCGCGGTGAAAGGACCCGGCGCCGATGTGGAGGATCACGGGCGCGGCGGTCGGCGAAGGATTCATCCGTTGTCTCCTGGTGGCCGGTCACGGCCTTGTTAAGATCATTTGCTCTCTACGTGAACGAATGATCATGTTCGAGCCTGCGAAAGTCAAGGCGGAACGCACGCATTTCGATGCTGCGCTGCGGCGTGAAACGGCGCGGGAAAAACGGCGGGCGGGGCGGGTGGCGCGGGCAGGACGCCCGCGCGCGATCGTGTTGCGATGCGTGCCGCGCGGGCACGCGTTGGGCGGCTTACAGCGTGGTGCGCACGTGCCACAGCTCGGGGAACAGCACCACGTCGAGCATCTTGCGCAGATACGGCGCGCCGTTGGTGCCGCCCGTGCCCTGCTTGAAGCCGATGATGCGCTCGACCGTGGTGACGTGACGGAAGCGCCACTGGCGGAACGCGTCCTCCAGATCGACCAGTTCCTCGGCCATTTCGTACAGTTGCCAGTGTGCCGACGGATCGCGGTAGACGGCCAGCCAGGCCGCCTCGACCGACACGTCGTGCTCGGTCGGCGCGCGCCAGTCGCGTTCGAGCCGCTCGGGCGCGATCGCGAAGCCGCGCCGCGCGAGCAGCCGCACGACCTCGTCGTACAGCGACGGCGCGTCGAGCGTGGCCTCGACTTCCGCGAGGATGTCGGGGCGGTGCGCGTGCGGCTTGAGCATCTGCGCGTTCTTGTTGCCGAGCAGGAATTCGAGCTGGCGATACTGATACGACTGGAAGCCCGACGACGCGCCGAGGTACGGCCGCATCGCCGAGTATTCCGACGGCGTCATGGTGGCCAGCACGTTCCACGCCTGCACCAGTTGTTCGAGGATCCGCGAGACGCGCGCCAGCATCTTGAACGCCGGCGGCAGCGCGTCGGCGCGGATCGAATCGAGCGCGCCGCGCAGTTCGTAGAGCGCGAGCTTCATCCACAGCTCGCTGGTTTGATGCTGGATGATGAACAGCATCTCGTTGTGGTCGGGCGAGAGCGGGTGCTGCGCGTTGAGGATCGGCGTCAGCGACAGGTAATCGCCGTAGCTCATCGACTTCGAGAAGTCGAGCTGGGCTTCGTGCCAGCCTTCGCCGCCGGCGGCGGGTGCGGCCGGTGCGCCCGAGAACGGGCAGCGCTGCGGCGCGTCGGCGCCGGCGTGGCTCGGGGCCGATTGATCGGGATTCACGATGACAGGCTCCGTGGGGTCGATGGGATTCGATGGGGGCGAGAGGCGTGCGCGGGGGCTCAGGTCACGTCGGTGCGCGCGGCGAATTCGGGCGCCTGCCAGGCGCGCGTTTCGAGCACGTCGCGCAGCGTGTCCACGGCATCCCACACGTCGACGAAGCGCGTGTAGAGCGGCGTGAAGCCGAAGCGCAGGATGCGCGGCTCGCGGTAATCGCCGATCACGCCGCGCGCGATCAGCGCGCGCATCACCTCGTAGCCGTGCGGATGCTCGAAGCTGGCCTGCGAGCCGCGCCGGGCCGCCTTGCGCGGCGTGACGAGCGTCAGGTCGAGCCCGGCGCAGCGCGTTTCCACCAGCGCGATGAACGCGTCGGCCAGCGCCAGCGACTTGCGGCGGATCGCGGCCATGTTCGTTTCGTGGAAGATGTCGAGCCCGCATTCGACCATCGACATCGACACGATCGGCTGCGTGCCGCACAGGAAGCGCGAGATGCTCGCGTCGGGCTGGAAGCCCGGCTCCATCGCGAACGGCGCGCGATGGCTCCACCAGCCCGACAGCGGCTGCTCGAAGCTGGCCTGATGGCGCTTCGGCACCCACACGAAGGCCGGCGAGCCGGGGCCGCCGTTCAGGTATTTGTAGGTGCAGCCCACCGCGCCGTCCGCGCCCGCGCCGTTCAGATCCACCGGCACCGCGCCGGCCGAATGCGCGAGATCCCACAGCATCAGCGCGCCGGCCTGCTGCGCGTGGCGCGTCAGTGCGGCCATGTCGTGCATGTAGCCGCTGCGGTAATTCACGTGCGTGATCATCGCCACCGCGCAGTGCTCGTCGATCGCCGCCTCGAGTTCAGCGGCGTCGTCCACCAGGCGCAATTCGTAGCCGCGGTCGAGCTGGGCGATCAGGCCCTGCGCGATATACAGATCCGACGGGAAATTCGAGCGCTCCGAGACGATCACGCGGCGCGACGGCGCGCGCTTGGCCTGCTCGCGCAGCATCGCGGCCAGCAGCTTGAACAGGTTGACCGAAATCGTGTCGGTGATCGCCACTTCGGCGTCGGCCGCGCCGATCAGCGGCGCGAGTCGATCGCCGAGGCGGCGCGGCAGCGCGAACCAGCCCGCGGTGTTCCAGCTGCGGATCAGGTCGTGGCCCCATTCGGCCTCGATCACCTGGCGCGCGCGCTCGGCCGCGGCCTTCGGGCGTGCGCCGAGCGAGTTGCCGTCGAGGTAGATGGTGTCGTCGGGCAGCGCAAAGCGTTCGCGCAGCGGGGCGAGCGGGTCGTCGCGGTCGAGGGCGAGCGCGTCTTCGCGGGTATTCATGGCGTCGAATCTCATGGAAGTGGGAGCGGCGCGGGGGCGCCGGATCGGTTGGATCGGGTCAGGCCGCGCCGGGCAGCGCGCGCAGGACGGCGCGCACCGGGCTGGCGTCGAGCGTGGCGAATTTCAGCGGCAGCGCGATCAGCTCGTAATCGCCGGCCGGCACCGCGTCGAGCACCAGCCCTTCGAGGATCGCCATGCCGTGCGCGCGAACGCGTCCGTGCGACGCCATCGTTTTCGATTCCTGCGGATCGAGCGAGGGCGTGTCGATGCCGACCAGCCGCACGCCGTGCGCGGCCAGCAGATCGATCGCGGCCGGGGCGACGGCGCAGAACGCGCTGTCCCAGGCGTCCTGCGGCGCGGCAGCGTAGGTGCGCAGCAGCACGCGCGCCGGCGCGCCGGCCAGCGCGCCGGCGATCTGTTCAGGCGTGACGAGCGGCGCCGCGCCGCGGCAGTCGATCACGCGGCACGGGCCAAGATAGGCGTCGAGCGCTACCGCACCGATCGGCGCGCCGTTCGCGTCGTAATGTAGCGGCGCATCCGCGTGGGCGCCGGTGTGCGGCGACAGCGTCAGCCGCGCGACGTTGACCGGCGAGCCGGCCTCGATGCGCCAGACGCGCTCGACCGACACCGGCGTGTCGCCCGGCCAGACAGGCGTGGCGGGGGAAATGGCGGGGGAAATGTCCCAGAGCGTGTCCATCGTCGTTGAGCAAGTTCCGATCCGTCGAATGATAGGCAAACGACGTTGAAAGGTGCTTGCGAAATAAACATGGACATTCCGCAAATATCGCAGATAATTTGAACGATAGTCAAAACGGGGACCAGAAATGCACGCGATCTCGCTCGATGCTACCGATTGCCGTATTCTCGCCGTATTGCAGCAGGAGGGCCGGATCAGCAACCTCGATCTGGCCGAGCGTATTTCATTGTCGCCGTCCGCTTGCCTGCGGCGGATGCGCCTGCTCGAGGAGCAGGGCGTGATCGAGTGCTACCGCGCCTGCCTGAGCCGCGAAAAATTGGGGTTTGAACTGGAGGCGTTCGTGCAGGTGTCGATGCGCAACGACCAGGAGCAATGGCACGAGCGCTTCGCCGAGGCGATCAAGGCCTGGCCGGAGGTGGCGTCGGCGTTCGTGGTGACGGGCGAGACGCACTATCTGCTGCGCGTGCTGGCCCACAATCTGAAGCACTACTCCGATTTCGTGCTGAACCAGCTCTACAAGGCGCCGGGCGTGATGGACATCCGCTCGAACATCGTCTTGCAGACGCTCAAGGACGAGGCGGGGCCGCCCGTCTCGCTGGCGCGCACGGGCGCCGTCAAAGCCGAGTGAGGTCGTGGAACGCGCCGCCGTGGAACACCAGCGGCGCGAGCGAGCCGGCATCGGGGTGCAGGCCGCAGCGTTCGACCTCGCCGACGAAGATCACGTGGTCGCCCTCGTCGTAGCGGCTGCGGTTGTGGCATTCGAACCAGGCCAGCGCGCCGTCGAGCACGGGCATGCCCGACTGGCCGGCCTCGTGCGACACCCCTTCGAAGCGGTCGCCCTTGGCGGTCGCGAAGCGTTTGCACAGATCGAACTGCGACGCCGCCAGCACATTGATCACATAATGGCTGTTGCCGCGAAACACCGGCAGCGACGCCGAGCGCGTGGCCAGGCTCCACAGCACGAGGGGCGGATCGAGCGACACCGAATTGAACGAGCTGGCGGTAATACCGATCAACTGGCCGGACGGCGCGCGCGTGGTGATGACCGTCACGCCGGTGGCGAACTGGCCGAGCGCCTGGCGGAACGCGGCAACGTCGAAATCGGGCGGCACGGCGCGCATCGTCATCGGGATACCGCCTTCGGGGAGCTGGAAAGCACGGGAAGTGACGTCATCTGGAAATCCGGGAAATTGTCCCGATTTTAGCGGATTCGATGGCCGCCCGACCCGGCGGCCCGCAACGGTTCGGCCGAACCGCGGCCGGATCTTCTGTCACGAGCGGGCATGAATCAGGCGGTGCAGGACGTCGCCATCGGCGGCGGGTGTTTCTGGTGCCAGGTATCGGCAAAACGTTGTTTATTAGCAGTAATGCAACTCCAAGTTGATGATTTTAAACGATGTCGTTTTCAGGTTGAACTTTTATAGGTTTTTCATAGGTTATTTTGCTCTGATGAGGAACCAGACACACAGCCAAGCTGTGGTCTGAGGCAATCAGAAGGACACGGCGGAGCGGTTCGAACATACAGCCCTATCGGGATCAGTTGCTAGTGTGGTGTAGCTGCGATAAAATTGGACTATGGTTTTTTTCGCGAGCGAAACAAGATGATTCCCGATGTGATAACAACAAAAGAAGCTGCTGAAATGATGCGGCTTACTGAGCAGCGAGTTCGCACTCTCTTGAAGAACGGAACAATTGCAGGTCAACAACTAGGAAAGCAATGGCTTGTTGATCGTGAAAGCTTGGTTCAATACTTGGCCGTTCCTCAAAACCATGTTAACCCGCTGGATCGTAAAAATACATCTAAGGAAAAACCAAAATTCATTGCACTGAGTTTTTTCTCTGGTGCCATGGGTCTTGATATAGGGTTGGAAAAATCAGGAATTGAGGTTCTATCAACATGCGAGTTTGATAAGGCATGTAGAAAGACTATTGTTGCAAATAAACCTGAAATTGCATTGCTTGGTGATGTTTGGAATTACACGCCGGAACAAATCAGAGAAGCGGCAGGGCTTTCGCCAGTAGAAGAGATTGATCTGATCGTTGGCGGGCCGCCATGCCAAGCCTTTAGCACTGCTGGGGCAAGAAGAGGTTTTAATGATCAGCGAGGTGGTGCTCTAATTCGCTACCTGGAACTGATTGAGGAGCTGCAGCCGCGATATGCTGTATTGGAAAATGTTCGTGGTCTTCTGTCGGCTCCGTTATCACACCGTCCTCACTCTGAAAGGGATGGGGAGAATCCACTTAACTCTGATGAGCAACCTGGTGGGGCATTGCTTTTAATCGTGAATAGATTAAGGGAGGCCGGATATGGTGTTTCCTTCAATCTATACAACTCTGCAAATTTCGGCTCTCCGCAAGTTCGCGAGCGAGTGGTTTTGATTTGTCACAAGGGTGGTGAAGAATTACCTTATCTGGAGCCAACTCATAGCAACGACCCTGGTTTCGGTTTGCCAAAGTGGAACACTTTCAGAAATGCTGTATCTGGGTTGGAGGACGTTCAACATCAGCATTTGAATTTTCCGGAAGACCGCTTGAAGTACTATCGGATGCTTGGTTCGGGTGAATATTGGAAGAATCTACCACTGGATTTGCAAAAAGAGGCTCTCGGAAAATCGTTTTATGCTGGTGGTGGTAAGACAGGTTTTTTGAGAAGACTTGCTTGGGACAAGCCTTCTCCTACCTTGGTGACACACCCAGCTATGCCAGCAACTGACTTGGCTCATCCTGTTGAAAACAGACCACTAAGCATTCAAGAATATAAGAGAGTGCAACAATTTCCTGATGATTGGGTAATTTGTGGTTCTTTGGTTGATCAATATAAGCAAATTGGAAATGCTGTGCCGACTGGGCTTGGTGAAGCAATTGGAAGGTTGATTTTAAAGCATTCCAATGGTGAATCAATTTCAAGTATTGAAGATTTTCCTTATTCTAGATACAAAGACACTGATCATCGGACATGGCTTGCCAAGCACAAAGGAAGTAAGCCAAAAGAGATTGTGAAAAAGAAGAAAAGTAAAAAAGAGAATTTGACGCCGGATATGTTTGAATGAAAAAAAGCACCCATGTGGGTGCTTTTTTTATCTCAATCCTTGGATGCTCTGTATTGTTGAGGTGCCCACTCGCCGGGCAATGGTAAGTAGTTCCTCATAAAACCCTATGCCGCCAAGCGTGTCCCAGTATTCTTTCCCGATTAAAATACAAGGGTCGGTATTGAAGTTGAAAATGTTTTTTGGTGGTGTCCAAGCATAATCCGACTTATTTTCACCATATGGATTGTAGTAAAGACCGTAATAGACATTGGCTGTGGGGTCGGCCAACTTAAGTTTAAGTAAATCTCGTTTGGCTTCGGCCGTCTGATCAATGTTCGGCTTGACAGTCTTGATGCTCATATAGTTGTTTATGCCGTTCTTTCTCCAATAAAGATCGGAAATAACCCTATGTGAGTATTGCTGTCCAGTAGGCTGAATTGCGGATAATTGATTTACAGTACTTTGCCAGTTGGCGACTCTAAATCCTGCTCGTATTGATGTAATGTGCTCGTCAATTGCCTGAAGTTGAGGCTGCGACAAGAAGAATGTGGATTCATTTTGATTGACTGCTTCCTCTGCTCCGCCAGAAATTGCAGCAGCCTGAGAAATCCTCTCAATAACCCGCTGTCCAAAAGAAGTGCTGAAGGATCTTTCGAATCGGCTCCAAAAAAGAGCCTCTTCTGAAAGCAATGCACTGTGAAATGGTCGGTGGGTATCTTCACCAGCTATTCGTTGAATAGTGTTCTGAACACAAGAACTGAATTCATTTGCAATGAACTCTGCGCAATCTTCCCGCATCACATCCCTTTGACAAAGCAATAAACCTCAAGTCTACCAAGGGCTCGACTGGATGTGCAGCATGTAAGTGTGCCGACCCAGTGAAAACCTGCTCACGTCATAATGAATGAAAAGACGACGAGCACGAAGATGGACGAAGACATCAAACCGAACTCACGCTGGTCGACCGACCTGTGCCGTATCTGGGCGGGACGAGATGGCTGGGCAACGCTGGCCCTGGTCATCGATTGCTACACGCGCGAGTTGCTGGGCTGGCACCTGTCCCGAAGCGGAAAGGCGACGACCGCGGCAAGCGCACTGGAGCACGCGTTGATCGCGCGATTCGGCACACTGGGTCGAGTATCGACACCGTTCCTGTTGAGGAGCGACAACGGTCTGGTTTTCACGAGCCGAACGTACACGAAGCGGGTGCGTGATTACGGGCTGAAGCAGGCGTTCATCACGCCGCATTGCCCGCAACAAAACGGCATGATCGAGCGGCTGATCAAAACGTTGAAGGAGCCATTCGTGCACCGGCAACGCTTCGAGTCGCTGCAGCATGCGAGCCGCGCCATCGCCGACTGGATTCAGCTCTACAACCACCGGCGACCGCATCAGTCGCTGAAGATGAAGACCCCGGCCGAGGCGTTTGCTTTAGCCGCTTAACCTGTGCAGGTTCGGCTGGGTCATTACAATCAACCTATAGTGGCCAAGTGTTGTGACGGGTATGGAAAAGCAGCCTATCTATGGAAATCAAGGAAATATGATGGAAAACAACCCAGAAAAGACAGAGATTGCGGTTTTAGGTGGTGGTTGTTTCTGGTGCACCGAGGCGGTGTTTCTCGATGTCGACGGCGTGCTCGCCGTGGAATCGGGCTACGCGGGCGGCCAGACGCGCAACCCCACTTACCGCGCCGTGTGCGAGGGCGATACGGGCCACGCCGAAGTGGTCAAGGTGACGTTCGATCCGGCCCGCATCGGCTACCGCGAGATCCTCGAAATCTTCTTCGCCACGCACGATCCGACGCAGTTGAATCGTCAGGGCGCGGACGTCGGCACGCAATATCGTTCGATCGTGTTCGCCGATTCGGACGCGCAGCGCGAGGCCGCGCTCGACGTGATCGCCGCGCTGGGCCGCGAGCAGATCTTCGGCGCGCCGATCGTGACGGTGGTCGAGCCGCTCGACGGCAATTACTGGCCGGCCGAGGAATATCACCGGAACTATTTCGCGCGCAATCCGCAGCAAGGCTATTGCGCGGCCGTGATCGGCCCGAAGGTCGCGAAATTCCGCCAGAAATTCGCGCACCGGCTCAAGTCGCGCGGCGCGTGAGCGCGGCGACCTGACGGCCGGAAGGCGGCCGGTGAACGGAAAACGGCGGCGTCGATTGCGACGCCGCCGTTTTTTCATGGCGCGGGGGCCGATCAGCCCGGATCGGCGCGGTGGCGTTCGACCGATTCGGCGATCGCCTTCGCCAGCGCGATGCACGACAGCGGCGCCGAGCCTTCGGCCTTGTTGTTGATGGTGATCAGCACCGGCTGGCCGGCCAGCACGTAGCGCGCGGCCAGATCGGCGAGCGCTTCGCGCGTGTGCGGATCCTCGTCCACCAGCCGGTCGAACGGGTCGTACTTGGCCTTGGCCTGCTCGTACTTGAAGCCGCCGTGCAGGCTCCAGCGCACCACCAGCGGCCCCGGCGCATCGCCGTCGAGCAGCGCGAGCGCTGCGGCCTGACGCAGCGGATCGGGCATCCGCGCATGGAGGCCGACGCAGTAACGCACGCCCGATGCGGCCAGCGCGCGGATGAAGCGCGGCGTGAGCAGGATCGAATCGCGGATCTCGATCGCGTAGCGCGGGCTGTCCGGCTCGGCCGGCAGCGGCGGCAGCGCCGCGAAGAACGCGCTGAGCCGTTCGATCAGGCCGGCCGGATCGGCTAGCAGCGCGTCGGGCAGCGGCGAGAACTGGAACACCAGCGCGCCGGCCTTGCGGCCGAGGCCGTCGAGGCAGGGCCGCACGAATTCGTCGACGGCGATGCGCGCGTCGAGGAACGCCGGGTTCGGGCCGGCCGGCTCGCCGCGCGAGCCGCGCACCACGGCGTCGGTCACCGAGGCGGGCGCCTTCACGACGAAGCGGAAATCGTCGGGCACCTGCTGCGCGTAGCGCAGATACTCGGCGATCGACAGCGGTGCGTAGAACGAGCGGTCGATGCCGACGCTCTTGAGCAGCGGATGCGCGCCGTAGGCGTCGAGGCCGTCGCGCGAGAGTTTCTGCGGCGAGTAATCGTCGCCGTAGACGATGCCGTTCCAGCCCGGAAACGACCAGGTCGAGGTGCCGAGCCGCACGTTGGGCGGCAGCGCGGCGGCCGTGGCGGCCACGGCGTCGCCGATCGCGGCGGGCGTCACGCCGCGCTTGCGCGAGCGGCGGGCAGGCTTGTCGTCGGGAGCGCGAGCGGCGGCGCTGGCGTTGGCGGGCAGCGG
>NZ_JAAGPF010000172.1 GCF_017104645.1 Burkholderia sp. Ac-20379 | reverse complement strand
TTCAAGCTTGCCGCTGAATTACAATAAGCCGACTTGTCGCAGGGCCCCTGTTGCGGCACGCCCCTCCTTCGTGCTTCGCCAATCCAACGTACTCATGCGCCTTCGATCCGCCCGTTCGTCCGTTTTCGTCTCCGCGCCTGCCTCCGCGTTCGCTCCCGCCAAGCCCTCGACGCCCGCTCCGTCCGGCCGCACGCCCGCCACCTTCGGCACGCGGTTCCACGGCCTGTTGCCGCGGGCGCTGCCGGCCGCGCTGCTGTTCGCGGCCGGCACGGCGCACGCGACCGTCTCGCTCGTGCAACCGGCGCGCGAAGCGGCCGCCGACGCGCCGCTCACGCTGACGCTGATCTACTCGGACGACGATCGCGCGCCGCTGCCCGTCACCGCGCCCGATTCGATCGACGTGACCGTGACCAACGCCGAGCAGCCGCCGGTGCCCGTCAAGCTGGTGCGCGAGGCCGGCGTGCCCGCGCATTTCACACTGCGCGCCGGCCAGTACCGCAAGGTGCGCTTCTCCGCGCCGTGGCCCGACAGCGCGCGCGGCATCGTGACCCTCACGCCGGTGGGCTTCGACGCGTCCGCGTCGGTGGTCTCGCTGAACCGCGGCGCCAACCAGGCAGCCGTGGCACGCGCCGAATCGGCCGAGGCGCATCAATCAACGCCGGCCGGCGTGGCCGCCGCCGCGTCGACGGTCGCGGCCACCGCGGGCACGCCGTCGCCGGCCGGCGACGCGTTGAGCACGGGCGCGCAGGGGCTGCTGTCGAGAATCTCGTACTACGAACCGATGTACATCGGCGCCGGCGTGAACGGCGACGTCAGCGCGAAGCTGCAGTTCAGCTTCAAGTACCGCCTGCACATGCCCGCCGATCCCGCCTCGCGCGCGCTGCTCGACAACCTCTACTTCGGCTACACGCAAACCTCGATCTGGGATCTGTCGGCCGATTCGAGCCCGTTCCGCGACACGAGCTACAAGCCGCGGCTGTTCTACTACGTGGCCGACACCGGCCTGCACAGCCCGTGGTTCACGCGGATGGGCTTCGCGGCCGGGATCGGCCACGAATCGAACGGCAAGGCCGGCCTCGAATCGCGCAGCCTGAACATCGCGTTCGTGCAGCCGACCTGGGAATTCGGGAATCTCTCCGATTACCACTGGCAGGTGTCGCCGATGCTCTACTACTACGTCGGCATCAGCGACAACCGCGACATCGCCGACTATCGCGGCTACATGGATCTGACCATCAAGTACGGCAGCCCCGACGGCTGGCAGTTGGCCACCACGCTGCGCAAGGGCACGCATCATTGGTACGGCAGCGTCGACACGCAGCTCTCGTACCCGCTCGCGAAACTGTTCGGCAATGCCTGGGGCGGTTATCTGTGGGCCGGCTATTTCAACGGCTACGGCGAGGATCTGCTCGACTACAACCAGCGCCAGCACTGGATCGCGCGCGTCGGCGTGAGCATCGCACGCTGATGCTTTACCATAGCGCTTTGCCGCACCGAACCGACACCGCACCGCCATGAGCTCGAACCTTCACGACAAGCCCGACAGCCCCTGCATCGGCGTCTGTTCCACGCTGTTCGACGATGTATGCAAGGGCTGCGGCCGCACCGCGCTCGAAGTCGCGAACTGGGTGTTCATGAGCGAGGAAGAAAAAGCCGCGGTGTGGGAGCGCATCACGCGCGAAGGCACGGCCAAGCGCTTCCAGTACGACAAGCTCTGAGCACGCCGCCGCATCGGCGGCCTTCGCGTCCGCCGCCGCTCTGGCGACGGACGAAAAAAAGCGGCACGCGAACCCCCGTGCCGCTCAACCCCAACGCTTGAATTCCGCTGGCGTCCGCGCCGTCAGAACTTCATGCCGACGCCAACCCCGACGATCAGCGGGTCGATATGCAGGCGCCCGATCGACTGGCCGCCGAGCGTGGCGTCGGTGTGCATCCACAGCTTCTTCAGGTCGACGTTGACGAAGAACTGCTTGGTGACCTGAACGTCCACGCCGAACTGCAGGGCCGGGCCGAAGCTGCTCTTGTGCACGGCCACGCCCTGATTGCCGACGTGCAGGCCGTCGTTGTAGAAATACGTGTAGTTCAGGCCCGCGCCGATATACGGCCGCACCTTGCCCGCGTGATTGAAGTGGTATTGCAGCAGCAGCGTGGGCGGCAGCACGTTCACGCCGCCGAGCGCGCCGAGATTCGAATTGACTTGATGCCGCGACGTGCCGAGGATCAGCTCGACGCCGAGGTAATCGCGAATCATGTAGGTGAAATCGAGCTCGGGCACCACGGCGTTGTTGACGCCGGCGCGGATGTCGGACAGCGTGCCGCTGCCGCGATCGTTCGGCGCGATCTCGATCGCGCGCAGGCGCACCAGCACGTCGCCCTGATTGATGCCCGTGCCCGGCGACGCCGCGTGCGAAACGGACGGCGCCATGGCGACAGCGGCCGCGCAGGCGATAGCGGAAACAACGCAACGAATTTTTTCTTTCATGACAATAACCCCCTGAGAACGGTAACGATTGTCGTAGGGGGACGTCCGCGTCGACTTGACGCGCATCAAGCCAGAGAAAACGCAGGACGGTTTGTCGCAGCTTGCGGCTCGGCGCCCGTCAACAGCAGCGTGAGCAGGTCGTGCACGCTGCGGATCGCGCTGCCGAACGGCAAGGCTTCGCGGCCGCGGAAGAACAGGCCGTTGGCCACATCGCCGCGCAGCGCCGCCGCGAGCCGCGTGTCGATGCAGAAGTGGCCGAAGCGCTCGACGCCATCGCGCAGGCCGCACACCGACAGGCATTCGAGCGCCGTCGGGCAGCGCTGCTTCAGCGCGCCGAGCTTCGCGCGAATCCGCGCCTCGTGCCGCAGATACCGCGTCAGCCAAGGCGTGCGCACCGCCCGCGCCGGCAACCCCGTCACGCTGACGAAATCGACGATGTCCTCGGGCCGCGCCTGCGCCAGCACCTGCTTGAACGCCGGATGCGCATCGCCCTCCTGCGTCACCGCGAACGGCGTGCCGACCTGCACGCCGTTCGCGCCCAGCGCCAGCGCCGCGCGCACCGCCGCGTGGCTGTTGATGCCGCCGCCGACGATCAACGGCATCGCCTCGCGCGCGAGGCCCAGCGCGCTGATCGTCTCGCCCGCCTCGTCGAGCACACGCGCGAAATCGAAGCGCGGGTCGCTCGCGTCCTCGATGCGCGCCACGCCGAGATGGCCACCCGCATGGGCCGGATGCTCGATCACGATCGCATCGGGCAGGCGGCCCTTCTTCATCCACTTCTTCAGCACCAGCGCGATGCCGCGCGCGTCGGACAGGATCGGGATCAGCGCGATGTCGTGGCCGTCGGTCAGTTCGGGCAGATCGAGCGGCAGCCCCGCGCCCATCACGATCGCATCGGCGCCCGATTCGCAGGCCACGCGCACATAGTCGGCATGCGTGCGCACCGCCTTCATGACGTTGACGGCAATCATGCCGCGCCCCTCGCTCCAGCTTCGCGCGCGGGCGATCTCGCGGCGCAGCGCTTCGAGGTTCGCGGCGTCGAGCGTCTCGCGGCCCGGCTGCGCGCGGCAGCGTTCGAGCAGGTCGGCATGGTGATGGCGCAGGTCGATGCTGGCGATCGTGCCGAGCGCGCCCTCGCGCGCGACGCTGCCGGCCAGCCGGTGCGCCGAGATGCCGACACCCATGCCGCCCTGCACGACGGGAAGCAGCGAACGGCCGCGAATCGTCAGCGGCGGGAAGGAACGGGAGAGACTCATCGGAAACCTCTTATGGGCTGCGTCGGAAAGGCTCGATGATCGGGGAATGGCGAATGTGGGGGTTGATGCGCATCAAATGCGCGGTGCGGGCGGCGGCGGAAAGCGGGAAGACTTGGCGAAGGCGACGCCGAAAAGAACCAGGGCGCGACGATCGGGGATCGCCGCGCCCTGCGCGTATGGCTTGCCGGCATCGGCCGGCGTAGCGGGTGTGGAGGCTTACGCCTTTTCCTGCTCCGCCAGGAAGTCCTCGTAATTGCCGCCGAAGTCGTTCAGCGTGCCATCGGTGCGCACTTCGATGATGCGATTGGCCAGGCCGCTCACGAATTCACGGTCGTGCGACACGAAGATCAGCGTGCCGTCGAACTGTTCGAGCGCGATCTGCAGCGACTCGATCGATTCCATGTCCATGTGGTTGGTCGGCTCGTCCATCAGCAGCACGTTGTGGCGGCCCAGCATCAGCTTGCCCCAGATCATGCGGCCCTTCTCGCCGCCCGACAGCACCTTGACCGACTTCTTGATGTCGTCCGCCGAGAACAGCAGGCGGCCGAGCGTGCCGCGCACGGCCGTCTCGTCGTCGCCTTCCTTGCGGTAATCGTCGATCCAGTCCATCAGCGTCACGTCGTTCGGGAATTCCTCGTACGTGTCCTGCGGCATGTAGCCGATGTTGGCGTTCTCGGCCCACTTCACGGTGCCGTGATCGAGCTCCAGCAGGCCGCGCAGCGCGCGCAGCAGCGTGGTCTTGCCCGCGCCGTTCTCGCCGATGATCGCGATCCGCTCGCCCGGCTGCACCGACAGGTTGAAGCTGTTGAAGATCGTGCGGTCGTACTTCTTCGTGATGTCCTCGGCCACGACCGCCACGTTGTGCAGCTTCTTCTCGAACTCGAAGCGGATGAACGGGTTCTGGCGCGACGACGGCTTGAATTCCTCGATCTTGATCTTGTCGATCTGCTTGGCGCGGCTGGTGGCCTGACGCGCCTTCGACTTGTTCGCCGAGAAGCGGCGCACGAAATCCTGCAGTTCGGCCACGCGCTCCTTGGCGCGTGCGTTCGCATTGGCCTGGCGTTCGCGCGCCTGCGCCGACGCGAGCATGTAGTCGTCGTAGTTGCCCGGCCACACCTTCAGCGTGCCGAAATCCATGTCGGCCATGTGCGTGCAGACCGAATTCAGGAAGTGGCGATCGTGCGAGATGATGATCATCGTCGAGTTGTACTGGTTGAGCGTGTCTTCCAGCCAACGGATCGAGTTGATGTCCAGGTTGTTGGTCGGTTCGTCGAGCAGCAGGACGTCCGGCTTCGAGAACAGCGCCTGCGCGAGCAGCACGCGCAGCTTCCAGCCCGGCGCGACTTCGCTCATCAGGCCGTTGTGCAGGTGTTCCTCGATGCCGATGCCGAGCAGCAGCGAGCCGGCGCGCGCCTCGGCGTCGTAGCCGCCGAATTCGGCGAACTTGGCTTCGAGTTCGGCCGCGTGCATGTAGTCGTCGTCGGTGGCTTCCGGGTTCGCGTAGATCGCATCGCGCTCGGTCATGGCCGCCCACATTTCGGTGTGGCCCTGCATCACCACGTCGAGCACGCGCACGGCTTCGTACGCGAACTGATCCTGGCGCAGCTTGCCCAGGCGGACGTTCGGCTCGAGCGCGACGTTGCCGCCGCTCGATTCGAGATCGCCGCCGAGAATCTTCATGAAGGTCGATTTGCCGCAGCCGTTCGCGCCGATGAGGCCGTAGCGGTTGCCCTCCCCGAACTTGACCGAGATGTTCTCGAACAGGGGCTTCGGCCCGAATTGCATCGTGATGTTGGCGGTAGAAAGCACAGCGTGGCCCGTAAGGTGTTGGATCGACGTAAACCCGACATTTTAGCAGGTCTCGGTGAACCGCTGGGGCGCAGCGCCCGAGCGCCGCCCATGTTCGCCGTGCGATCCGGCCCCGCAAGCAGCGCGGCCGGGCGGCGGGCGGGGCCGGCATGCCCCGCCCGCGCCGTTCGCCTACTTCTTTCTGGACGTCGCGGCCGCCGCGGCCTTCTTGGCGGCCGGCGCATTCAGCTGCGAGAACAGTTCCGAACACGGCACGTCGCGGTTGTGGCTCGGTGCGATCAGCGGGATCAGCGCCGCGAACGGGTTGATCAGGCCGAGCCCGACGGCCGCGCCCGCGCGCAGCGCCAGCGCGCCGACGTTGACGCCCACGTCCGGCTTCTTGAACGTGCCCTTCACGTAGAGCGGCGAGCGCAGCGAGAACACGCGGAAGCCCTTGGTCTGCGGATGGATCTGCAGATCCATGCTTTCGTCGCGCAGGTTCACGTCGCCGTTGACGCGGATCACCGCGTCGTCGGTGTCGAGCGCGAACAGCTTCGAGTTCAGGATGCCGTCGGTGGCCACGAAGTCTACGGCCGCGCAGTTGATCTTCACGTCGCGATTGCCGAACAGTTTTTCGTAGACGACGTTCGCCACGTTCAGCCCGGCCGCCTCCATCAGCAGGCGGCTGATCGCGCCGTCGGTGACCAGCGCCTTGACCTCGCCGGTCGACGTGGCCGCCAGCGCCGCGGGCGAATTGCCGCGCGCGGCGAGGTTGGCGTCGCCGTTGATTTCGCCGAGCGCGGACTGCATCACCTTGGCCGTCGGGAACAGTTGCTTGAGCTTCAGGTGACGCGCCGACACGGTGAAGCGCCCCTTCAGCGGCGCCCCGCTGCCGTCGAGATGCGCCTCGGTCGACAGCGTGCCGCCGGCCACGCCGAAGCGCAGCGGCGTCAGCGCGAGCACGCCGTCCTTCATCACGATATGCGTGTAGAGGTCACTGATCGGCAGGCTCTGATCCTTGACGATGCGCCGGCCGGTGAACTTCACGTCGGCGTCGAGCGCCTTCCAGCGGTCGGTATGGAATTCCTCGACGGGCAGCACGCGGCCGGCCGGCTGCTTCGTGGCGTCGCCGCGCGCGCGCTTGCTCGACGCGTTGTCGGCGCCGACGATCGGCGCGAGATCCGAGAAGCGCAACAGGTTCGACACCAGCTCGCCCGACAGCATCGGGCGCGGCGAGCGCTGCGCGAACGTCATCGTGCCGTGCAGATCGCTGCCGCCGACGCGGCCGTCGAAATTCTCGTAGCGGAACGTGCTCGCACCCTGGCGGAACTGGCCGATCAAGCGGCCTTCGGTGGCATAAGGCGGCGTGGCCGGCAGCGTCACGCCGGTCAGCGCATACAGATGCGACATGCTCGCGCCCTGCAGCCACAGCCGCAGGTCGATGGCGGCCAGTTGCATCGGGTCGGTCAGCGTGCCGACGATCGCGAGCCGCGTGTCGCCGGCCTTCACGTCGGCCTGCAGCGGGAACGGCTGGGTCGCGTCGCGCAGCGCGAGCACGCCGCCGATCTTGCCGGTGCCGCTGATCGGCACGCTCTTGTAGCGGCCCTTGACGACGAGACCGAACGCGTAGGTCGGCGCGGGCGGATGCGCGGCGGCGGCGCCGCTGGCGGCCGAGGCCGAGGATGAAGACGAAGACGAGGCGGCGACGGCGTTGGCCGCGCCGGAAGCGCTCGACGCGCCGGACGCCGCCAACGCGGCCGAGCCGGCCTGCGCGGCGGACGCCGCCGAGGCAGCCGAAGCGGCTTGCGCCGCCGACGCCGCCTCGATCTTCTTCGTCAGTTGCGCGGCGCCTGCCTTGCCGACGCGCTGCGCCGACGCGGCACGCGAGGTCGCTTCCTGCTGCTTGAGCACGTCGCCGAGCGGAATCGGCTGGCCGAGCGTGTCGATCGCCACGTTCAGATCGGCCTTGGTGATCGCGTCGCGATACGTCACGTTGCCCTTCGCGAACCCGAAGTTGTGCAGTTCCACCTTCCAGGTGGACGGCTGGCCCGATTGCTTGATCGAGAACGTCCAGTTGTTGCGGCCGTCGGCGAGCCGCTCGATGTCGATGGCGGG
Source organism: Burkholderia sp. Ac-20379 (assembly GCF_017104645.1). GTDB lineage: Bacteria > Pseudomonadota > Gammaproteobacteria > Burkholderiales > Burkholderiaceae > Burkholderia. The sequence goes on along the minus strand of NZ_JAAGPF010000172.1, from coordinate 7,914 downwards.
ATTGACGAGATCGATCGACGGAATCACCACGCGATGCGCGAGCAGCGGCAGCACGGCGAGATCGAAATGCGCGGCGTCGAGCGTGGCGAAATGCGGTGACTGGGTCCAGTCCGGGTTGCCGATCACGATGGTGTTGGCCGTGAAGCTCGGCCAGGGCACCCAGGCCCGCCAGCCGGTTTCGCCGTCGGGGCGGCGCCAGCCCACTTTCAGGTCGCCCTGAATCGCGAACGGCCGCCCGATCTCGGTGCTCACGCGCTCGTTGATGTACGGCCGCGCGCGATTCCAGTCGAACGTGAGAATGAAGACGACGAGCGCGGCGATCAGCACCACCAGGATGCCGACGATCCAGGCCGCCGATTTGCCGATGACTCGGGTGAGCGTCATGCCGGGCTCCAGTTTTTCTTATCGAGATAAACCGCCGACCGCACAGCCTTGACGGGACGACTTAAACGCAGGTTTCGGTATTATGGCATCGCGCGCGGGCACCCCAGCCCCATTTACCATTTCTTGCATCTATGACATCTGCCGGCCTGATCGAAGCCCGCGGCCTGACCCGTCGCGACCCAGTCGCCAAGCGGGATCTGGTCGCGCCGACCGATTTTCTCGTCGAACCGGGTATGCGCATTGCTGTCACCGGCCCGTCCGGTTCGGGCAAGAGCGTGTTCCTGCGCGCGCTCGCGCTGCTCGATCCGCTCGACGGCGGCGAAGTGCGCTGGCGCGGCGCACCGGTTGCGCGCGCATCGATCACGCAGTACCGCCGCAGCGTCGCCTATCTGCGCCAGCGGCCGGCCGCGACCGACGCCGGCGCGGTCGAGGACATCCTGCGCTATCCGTACTCGCTGGCCGTCTACCGCGACCTGCGCTTCGACCGCGCGCGCGCCGTCGATCTGGCGCGCCGCGCGGGCCGCGCCGACGATTTCCTCGACAAGGCCGCCAGCGAACTGTCCGGCGGCGAGGCGCAGATCGCCGCGCTGCTGCGCGTGCTGCAACTCGATCCCGACGTGCTGCTGCTCGACGAACCGACCTCGGCGCTCGATCCCGAATCGGCGCACGCGATCGAATCGCTGGTGCAGGCGTGGTTCGAGGCCGCGCCCGAGGCGCGCGCGTATTTGTGGATCTCGCACGATCCGGCGCAGGCCGCGCGCGTCGGCACGCGCCACGTGACGATGCGCGCGGGCGTGCTCGGCGAGAGCGAGCCCGTGTCGCACGCGACCGATCGGCCCGCTTCCGGAGCCGCGCGATGAGCCCCGTGCTGCAGGATCTGAGCCTCGGCGACGTGGCGATCGCCGCCGCGCTGGTGGCGATCAACGGCGTGCTGTCGTTCGCGCTGTCGCTCGGCCTCGGGCGCCAGCTTGCGCTGGCGGCCGTGCGCACCGTGGTGCAGTTGCTGGCGATCGGCTACGTGCTGGGCTGGGTGTTCGGCAACCCGCGCTGGTACGTGGTGCTGCCGCTGATGATGCTGATGACGCTGGTGGCCGGCTTCGCGGGCGCGGGGCGCGGCGAGCGCACCTACGCGGGCCAGCGCATCGACAGCATCGTGTCGATCTGGGCCGGCACCTGGGCGGTGGGCGCGATCGGGCTGTTCGTGGTGATCCGCATCCATCCGTGGTACGAGCCGCAATACGCGATTCCGATCCTCGGCATGATGCTCGGCAACGCGCTGACCGGCGTGGGCCTCGGCGTCGAGCGCATGACGGGCGAACTGACCGCGCGCCGCGACCGCATCGAAACCGCGCTCGCGCTCGGCGCGACGCGCTGGGAAGCCGCGCAGGAAGCGGCCCGGCAAGCGGTGCGCGCCGGCATGATGCCGACGCTGAACCAGATGGCCGTGGTCGGCATCGTCAGCCTGCCCGGCATGATGACCGGCCAGGTGCTGGCCGGCCAGCCGCCGCTGCAGGCGGTGCGCTATCAGATCGTGATCATGTTCCTGATCGCGGCCGCGTCGGCGCTCGGCACCGTCGGCGCGGTGCTGATGACGTACCGCCGGCTGTTCTCGGCCGATCACCGCTTTCTCGCGCACCGGCTCGTCGAGCGCAAGCCGCGCAAACGCGCGCGTTGACGTTCGCCGACGTGCGCCAACGCGCATGCATCGGCGCGCGGCAGCGTCACGGCTACGGCTGAATCGACACCGTCACGTGCGTGCCGTCGCGCAGCGCGACGGTCTTCGCGCCGCCCTTGGTCGAGATCGACACGCGCCTGACCTCGCTGACGGTGACCGCCTTCGGGCACTGCAGCGTCTTGCCGCCGGCCGCCACGGGCGCGCTGCCGTCGGGCGCGCTGGCCTGGAAGCTGATCTGCACGGTGGCCATGCCCTTCGCATCGACCGACGGCGCGAGCCGCACCTGGGTCTGCCGCACCATCGCGCCGTTGGCGTCGCGCGGCGCCGAATCGCTGTCGGGGCAACCGTCCGGCATCGCCACCGCGCCGCTCGGCGGCACCGATTTCCAGTTGAAATCGTCAGTCTCGCCCGAGCGGATCTTGCGCGTTTCCTGCGACGCGCCGAAGCGCTTCGAATCGACCTTGACCGTGTATTGGAGCTGGCCGTCGGTGCCGCCGCCGTTGCTGCCCTCGACGGGCGGCGCCGCGTGCGCGGCGGTGCTGGCGACTGCCGCGAGCGCGGCGAAGCAGACGGCGACGGACGGATTGCGCAGGCTCATGCTGTCCTCCTGAGGTCTCGACGCCGGGGCGGCGCCTGGTTGCGATGGCGATGGCACGACACGATGCACGCGGTAATCCAGTCTAGTCGCAAGCCACGCGTTTCGCGGGTTTGCCGGTGCGGCAGCGCAGCATCCGGGTTCGATCGCGGCCCGCCAACGACGGCGGCCGCCACGTGTTACCGGGGCGGCCGCCGTCGTTCATCGCAACCCGTCCGTCAGAACCCGCTCAGCACCAGCTTGCCGATCGCGCGCCCGGCTTCGAGCAGGCGGTGCGCCTCGCGCAGGTTCGCCGCGTTGATCGTGCCGAGCTGCTGGCCAACCGTGCCGCGCAGCGTGCCCGCATCGACGAGCCGCGCCACCTCGGTCAGCAGCTTGTGCTGCTCGATCATGTCCGGCGTGCCGAACATCGCCCGCGTGAACATGAACTCCCAGTGGAACGCCCCGCTCTTGGCCTTCAGCAGTTCGACCGGCAGCGGCTGCGCGTTCTCGACGATCGTGCAGATCGCGCCCTGCGGCTTGACGATCTCGGCGGCGGCCGGGAAATGGCGGTCGGTATCGTTGAAGATCAGCACGTAATCGACCGATTCGAAGCCGGCCGCGCGAAGCTGCGCCGGCAGGTCGCCGAAGTGGTCCACCACGTGGTCGGCGCCCAGCTCGCGCACCCATTGCGCCGATTCCGGGCGCGACGCGGTGGCGATCACCTTCAACTGCGCCAGTTGCTTCGCCAACTGGATGCCGATCGAGCCGACGCCGCCCGCGCCGCCGATCACCAGCACCGATTTGCCGGCGTCGCGGCCCTGCGGCGACACCTTGAGCCGGTCGAACAGCGCTTCCCACGCCGTGATCGCCGTCAGCGGCAGCGCGGCGGCCTCGGCGAAACCGAGCGTGGCCGGCTTCAGCGCGGCGATCCGCTCGTCGACCAGATGGAATTCGCTGTTCGCGCCGGCGCGCGTGATGCTGCCGGCGTAATACACCGGGTCGCCGACCCGAAACAGCGTCACGTCCGGGCCGACCGCGGCCACCGTGCCGGCCGCATCCCAGCCGAGCACACGCGGGGCCGTCTCGACCTTGTCCTTCGGCGCGCGCACCTTGGTGTCGACCGGGTTCACCGAGATCGCCTCGACCTTCACGAGCAGGTCGCGGCCGGTGGCTTCGGGCTTGGGCAGTTCGACGTCGACGAGCGATTGCGGATCGTCGATCGGCAGGTAACGGGTCAGGCCAATGGCTTTCATGCGGTTCTCCGGGTTGGGTCGGATGCAGCGTCGTGCATCGATGGCGCCATCCTACGCGCCCCGATCCACCCGAAAAACCGACATAATGCCGGAAACATTTTTTTGGTTTTCCTGATAATGAGCGACGCATCGAACGCCGCACCCGCGGCCGATCCTCCCTCCGACAAGCCGCTCGACCTGCTCGACGTGGCGCTGTTCGTGCGCGCGGCGCTGCTGGCCAACGTGTCGGCGGCGGGCCGCGAGTTCGGGGTGTCGCCGACCGTCGCCAGCGCCCGGCTCGCCCAGCTCGAACGCCAGCTCGGCGCGCGGCTGCTGCACCGCACGACGCGCCGCGTCACGCCCACCCAGGACGGCGAGCTGTTCCTCGAACGCGCCCAGGCGCTGCTCGACGCCGCCGATGCCGCGCGCGAGGCGGTCGGCCGCGCCCGCACCGAGCCGCACGGGCGGCTGCGCGTGTCGATGTCGTCGTCGTTCGGCCGGCAGCACGTCGCGCCCGTGATCCCCGCGTTCCTGCGGCGCTATCCGCAGGTGTCGCTCGATCTGCGGCTGTCCGACGAGGTGATCGACCTGGTCGACGAGGGCATCGACGTCGCGATCCGGGTCGGCGCGCTGCGCGATTCCACGCTGGTGGCGCGGCGGCTGGCCGTCAACCGGCGCGTGGTGTGCGCCTCGCCGGCCTATCTGGCCGCGCACGGCGCGCCGCGCCATCCGGCCGAGCTGGCGCATCACGAATGCGTGGTGCTCGGCGAGCAGCGCGACTGGGCCTTCGAGACGCCGGCCGGGCCGCTGACGGTGCGCGTGAACGGCCGGCTGGTGGCCAGCAACGGCGAGGCGATCCGCGAGGCGCTGGTGGACGGTTTCGGCATCGCCGTCAAATCGACCTGGGACGTCGGCCCGAACCTGCGCGACGGCTCGCTCGTGCCGGTGCTCGCCGATTACCCGCTGGCCGAACCGTCGGCGATCTGGGCCGTCTATCCGAGCCGCGCGTTCGTGCCGCTCAAGCTGCGCGCGTTCATCGATTTCCTCGCCGATCACTTCGGCGATCCGCCGTACTGGGATCGCGATCCGCCCGGCGCGCGCGGCTGACGCCCGCCGAAGCCGCCCCCGAATCCGCCCCGAAACCGGCCGGGCCGCCGCGCCGAACGGCTACAATACGGCCTCTTCCGGCGCGCCTGGCCGCGCCGCTTTCGTCTCACGCGACACGTCATGACCACGAATCTCGTCATTCAAAGCCCCGCGCCGCTGTCCCCCGCCCATCACAAACCGCTGTTCGCGCTGTCGCGCGGCAGCCGCCTCGTGACGATCGACGATCACGCGATCCGTTTCGACGACGCCCAGCCGGCCCAGCAGCCCGATATTTCGGTGTACTGCGGCACCCACGGCCTCGATTACGCGTTCGTCGACGCCGGCCGCAAGCTCGCCGATTTCGGCCTGCTGGCGATGGACATGGATTCGACGCTGATCACGATCGAGTGCATCGACGAGATCGCCGCGTTCTGCGGCCTCAAGGAACAGGTCGCGGCGATCACCGAAGCGTCGATGCGCGGCGAGATCAAGGATTTCAACGAGAGCCTGACGCGCCGCGTCGCGCTGCTGGCCGGGCTCGACGCGAGCGCGCTGGAGCGCGTGTACGAGGAGCGCCTGCAACTGTCACCGGGCGCCGAGACGATGCTGGCCGGCGCGAAGGCCGCGGGCCTGAAGACGCTGCTCGTGTCGGGCGGCTTCACGTTCTTCACCGAGCGGCTCAAGGCGCGCCTCGGCCTCGATTTCACCTACGCGAACACGCTCGAGATCGTCGGCGGCAAGCTGACCGGCAAGGTGGTCGGCGAGATCGTCGACGCCGAGGTCAAGGCGCGCACGGTGCGCGAAACCTGCGCGGCGCTCGGCATCGAGCCGTCGCGCGCGATCGCGATGGGCGACGGCTCCAACGATCTGAAGATGATGGCCACGGCCGGCCTGTCGGTGGCGTTCCGCGCCAAGCCGGTGGTGCGCGAAGCGGCCAGCGTCGCGTTCGATCACGTCGGGCTGGACGGGCTGCTGCGCCTGTTCTGAACGCACCGGCGGCGCCCATGAAAACAGCGCATCGGCCTGCCTGGCCGATGCGCTGTTTCGTTTTGGGCGGCCGCGCGTGCGGCTGCGTTCAGCCGAGCGCCGCCGCGAGCGCGCGTTCGATGTCGGCGCGCAGATCGGCTTCGTCCTCCAGGCCGATATAGAAGCGCACCAGCGTGCCCTGCGTCCAGCTCGGGCGCATCGCCGCGATGTCGTACGGCATCGCCAGGCTGTGCGCGCCGCCCCAGCTCCAGCCGATCGCGTACAGCTCGAGCGCCTCGACGAAACGGTCGACCTGCGCCGCGCTGTAGCGTGCATCGAACACCACCGAGAACAGGCCGCCCGCGCCCGTGAAATCGCGCACGAACGCTTCGTGGCCGGGGCAATCGGGCAACTCCGGATGCAGCACGGTGGCGATTTCCGGGCGTGTCTTGAGCCACTTCGCGAGCGACAGCGCGGTGCGGCTGTGCGCCTCGAAACGCACCTTCATGTTCGGCAGGTTGCGCAGCACGAGCGAGCAATCGTCGGCCGACACACCGATGCCGAGATGCATGCGTGCGAGCTTGATGCGCTCGTGCAGCGCGCGATCGGCCGTGATGGTGGCGCCCATCAGCACGTCGCTGCCGCCCGACTGATATTTCGTCAGCGCCTGCACCGAGACATCGACGCCATGCTCGAACGGCTTGAACGCGAGGCCTGCCGAATAGGTGTTGTCGATCGCGGTGATCACGCCGCGCTCGCGCGCGACCGCCGTGATCGCGCGCACGTCGGGCACTTCCATCGTCACCGAGCCCGGCGCCTCGAGCCACAACAGCTTGGTTTCGGGGCGGATCAGCTCGGCGATGCCCGCACCGATCAGCGGATCGTAGAAGCGCACGCCGATGCCGAAATCGCGCGCGAGCCATTTGCCGAGGTCGGCGTTCGGGTTGTAGATGTTGTGCGGGATCAGCACGTCGTCGCCGGCCTTCACGAGGCCGAAGTAGACGTTGGTGATGGCCGCGAGCCCGGACGGCTGCAGCAGCGCGTGCGCGCCGCCTTCGATCACGGCGAGCTGGCGCGCCAGTTCGAGCGAGGTGGGCGTGGCGTGCAGGCCGTAGCGCCAGCGGTCGTCGTCGCGCCAGTCGAGCGAGCGCATCGTGGCGAGATCGGGGAACACGACGGTCGAGGCGCGCGCCACCGGCGTGACGAACGACGCCCAGCCGGCCGGCAGTTCGCCTTCGGGCTGGACGATGCGGGTCTGGAGCGCGCGTTGCTGAGGGGTATCGGTCATGTCGGAATCGATGGGCCGCATGGGCCGCGTGGTGAAAAACGGTGCGCACAGGGTAGCCCGATTCGCGCGGCTTGGCCCGGTACAGTCGGCGGCGGGCGTGCCGTGCCGGTGCGCGGACGGCCGGTTGGCGCGCCAGCGCTCAAACGCATCGGGCCTCGCGGCGCGGTACGTTGCGCGGCGAGGCCCGATGTCTGATGCCCGGCAAGAAGGCGTGGCGGATGCGAATCAGTCGCCGGTCGAGAGATTGCCGACCCCGCCGACCGGATGCCCCGGCGCGCGCGCCGCCGACGCCGGCGCGGCGGGTGCTGCCGCGCCGCGGTTTGCCTTGGCCGGTGCCGACGGGTGCAGCACGACCGGCTGCGGATCCGATTCGTCGGCGTTCATGCGATCGGCCGACAGCGCGCCCGACGCATCGAAGTGCCCCATCCAGACCCCCGTGATGTTGGTGCCGTCGTTCGATTCCTCGATTTCGAGCGTGTCGCCGTCGCGGTCGCCCGCGAGCAGGATCACCTGGCCGGTATCGACGTAGCGGTATTCGCCGTGCACGCCCGATTCGTTGGTTTTCGGGCCGAGATGCACGACGATCGCGCGGCCGCCGAGCGTGCCTTCGTAGCCGGGCAGCTTTTCGAGCGCCGGGTTCGGCTTCAGCGGCTTGGCCGGTGCGGTGTCGTCGCGTTCGGGCGGCGCGGCGGCTGCCGCCGCGGCA